>CAKUPI010000102.1 GCA_934675045.1 uncultured Eubacteriales bacterium | reverse complement strand
TCCGGACACAGCTGGCCCTTGTGCTCGAGGGCGTGGCGTCGCAGCAGCTGCTGCCGTCGCAGGACGGCGGCCTGCGTCCGGCCTTTGAGGTGATGACGGTCAACAGCGCCATTCGCACCATGATCCGCGAATCGCGCACGCACCAGATGGAAAACGAAATCTTTTCCGCCGCGGCAGAGGGCATGTGCACCATGGATCAGAGCATCTGCGAGCTGGCGCGCGCCGGGGCGATCGCCGCGGAAACGGCGCTGCGGTACAGCATCAGACCCGACTGGGTGAAAAAACGGCTGAGCGCCCCCGCGGGGCTCGGGTAAAAAAGGAGGAAATGGCCATGGAGAGAAGATCAGGAAACCGTGAACCGTCGACGCTGCGCATCTGCATCGACAAGGCGTCGGCCGCCGTGACGGAGGGGCGCGTTTTGGGAATGCGCTTTTCGCAGCCCATTGAGTTTGCCGACCTCGGGGACATGATGCTGCGGGTCGATGAGCTTTTGAACCGGCAGGGCTTTCCGCAGGCCTACCAGAAGGCGCGCGTCTTTTTGGAAAAGCCTCCCCAGCCGCCCATTCCGGAGGACGAGGAGGGCATGAGCGAGCAAGCGGTGAAAGCGGCGCGCGGAGCCGTCTTTACCTGCGACCTTCTGATACGCACGCGCCAGAACTCGACGTGGCAGGGGGCGGTCGACTGGCTGGACGGAAGCGAAATCGCGCGCTTTTTCAGCGCGCTCGAGCTGCTGCGCATGATAGACGCGCGGCTCGCCGGGCTATAAACCGCACAATGGCGGAAGATTACAAAAAAAGCAGGGCAGAGGCCCTGTTTTTTTGTTGCGGACGCGGGGAAAAAAGAATTGTTACAGGATTGACAATCTCGGGAAAAGTGTGTACAATACAAACTGTCCCAAACGAGACAGAATGGAGGGGCAATTGTGGACGCTTCGGCACTGAGCGCACAGGAGCTGGATTTGGTATCGAAGATTTTTTTGTTCCGCGGCGCCGACGCGCGGGCCGTTGGCCGCGCCCTGTCAGACGACGCCTGCACCTGCGAGAGCGTGGAGCGCGGGCAGGTCATTTACACGCCCAGCGATTTCCGGCGCAGCCTCGGCATTTTGCTGTCGGGCAGCGTGCAGGTGACAAAGGGGGATTTGATCGTCAACGTCCTGCGCGCGGGGGAGGTCTTTGGCGCGGCGGCGCTGTTCAACCGCTGCGAGGGGTATGTGACGACGCTGACGGCGCGTTCGGCCTGCCGGGTGGTCTTTTTCCCGCAGGAGCTGGTGCAGCGGCTGATCCGGTCGGACGCCGGCGTTTCGCTGGCCTACATCACCTATCTGTCGGGGCGGATCCATTTTTTAAACGGCAAAATCGAGGGGCTGATCGCCGGCAGCGCCCGTCAGAAGCTCGGGCAGTATCTGCTGCGCGCCATGGACGAGCAGGGGCGGGTGTGCGCGTCGGCCACCGAGATGGCCCGGCGGCTCAATCTGGGCCGCGCCTCGCTGTACCGCGCCTTTGAGGCGCTGGAGGGGCAGGGGGCCATTTGCCGGCAGGGAAAGGTTATCACCGTGCTGGACACGGAAAAACTACACGAGGAGAAATCATTATGAAAACGAGAAAACTGTGGGCCGTTTTGCTGAGCCTTGCGCTGGTTTTGGCGCTGCTGGCCGGCTGCCAGAGCGGGAAAAAGGACGATGAGATGCCCGGAGGGGCGCAGAGCCAGACCGAGGACAACAAGACGGAAAACCAGCAGCCCGGCACGCAGGAAAATACGCCGGGCGAGCGCGCAAGCGTCAATTTTGCCGTGCTGGCCGGGCCGACCGGCGTCGGGGCGGCCAAGCTGATGGCCGACAATGAGGCCGGTGAGACGAAAAACGCCTACAACATGACGGTGGCCGCCGCCAACGACGAGGTCGTCGCCAAGCTGACCGGGCCAAGCCCCGAAATCGACATCGCAGCCATGGCGACCAACGTCGCGGCCAACCTGTACAACAAGACGGAGGGCAAGGTGCAGATGCTGACCATCAACGGTCTGGGCGTGCTGTACATTCTCGAGCGCGACGGGGAAACGGTGCAGTCGATGGCCGACTTGAAGGGAAAGACCCTGTACGCCACCGGTCAGGGCGCCAACCCGGAGTATGTGCTGAACTACCTGCTGCGCCAGAACGATCTGGAGCCGGGCACCGATGTTGAAATGGTCTGGAAAACGGGCGAAGAGGTCATCGCCGCGATGGTTTCGGGCGAGGCGCAGGTGTGCATGCTTCCCGTGCCCGCCGCCACGGCCGTGCAGCTCAAGGCGGCGGCCAGCGAGGGCGCCTTTGCCGTGCGTTCGGCGCTCAACCTCACCGAGGAGTGGGCGGCCGTCAGCGGCGGCAGCGATCTCATTATGAGCTGCACGGTGGCGCGCACCGACTGGGCCAGGGAGAATCCGCAGGCCGTCGCCGCCTTTTTGGAGGATTACGAGGCCTCGATTAACTTTGTCAAGAGCAACGTCGAGCAAGCGGCCGAGCTGGTGGCCCAGTACGGCATTACCGCCAACGCGGGCATTGCCAAAAAGGCCATTCCCGACTGCAACCTGACCTTTGTCAGCGGCGCCGACGCCGTCAAGAAGGCGGTCGGCGGCTACTACGAGGTGCTCTTTGAGGCCGACCCGGCCTCGGTCGGCGGGGCCGTGCCCGATGATGGCTTCTACTACGCGCCGTAAGGCGGCGCGCATTCTTCTGCCGGCGGCCTTCTGGCTGGGGGTCTGGCAGCTTCTGGCCCGCTATGTGGGGCAGGAGCTGCTTTTGCCCGCGCCGGCCGCCGTCGCGCGGACGCTGGCGGCGCTGGTCGGGCGCGAGGAGTTCTGGCTGGCCGCCGGGGCGACGCTGGGGCGCATTTTTCTCGGCACGCTGGCCGGCGTGGTGCTCGGCGTGGTGCTGGCGGCGCTGACCAGCCTTTCGCCGCTGTGCGACAGCCTGTTTTCGCCCGCCGTGCGCGTCATCCGCGCGACGCCGGTGGCCTCGTTTATTGTGCTGGTGCTGCTGTGGGTGCGCACCGGGCGGGTGCCGGCGGTCATTTCGGCGCTGATGGTGCTGCCGGTGGTGTGGGGCAACCTTTCGCGCGGCGTGCGCGAAATCGACGGCGGGCTTTTGGAAATGGCGCGGGCCTACCGCTTCGGGCGGCTCAAAACGCTGCGGCTGGTCGCCGTTCCGTCGGTTTTGCCCTATTTTGCCAGCGGGTGCCAGACGGCGCTCGGGCTGTCGTGGAAGGCGGGCGTCGCCGCCGAGGTGCTGTGCCGCCCCGGACACGCCATCGGCACGCAGGTCTATTTTTCCAAAATCAACCTTGAATCCCCCGATCTGTTTGCGTGGACGCTGGTGGTCATTTTGTTCAGCATGGCGCTGGAAAAGGGGCTGGCCGCCCTGCTGCGGCGCGCGCAGGGGCGGTTTGCCGAAAGGGGGGAGCTGTGATGCGGCTGGAAGCCCGGGAGCTGTCGCTCGGCTTTGACGGGCGGGCGGTGCTCGACCGCTTTTCCCTTGAGCTGCCGCTTGCGGGGATCACCGCTTTGAGCGGGCCGTCGGGCTGCGGAAAAACCACCTTGCTCCGCGTGGTGTGCGGCCTGCAAAGGCCCGACAGCGGCGAGGTGCGCGGCGTACAGCCGTGTGAAACGGCCGTGCTCTTTCAGGAAAACCGGCTGCTGCCCTGGCGCACCGTGCAGCAGCACATCACCGACCTCTTTCCCCGGGGCCGGGGCGAGGCAGGCCCGTGGCTGGAGCTGGTCGAGCTGGGCGGCGAGGAGAATAAGCTGCCGCGCGAGCTTTCGGGCGGTATGCAGCGCAGGCTGGCGCTGGCCCGCGCGCTGGCGCTGGGCGGAAAGCTTCTGGTGCTGGACGAGCCCTTCGCCGGGGTGGACGCCGCGCTGAGCGGGCGCATACTGGAGCGCATACGGCGGCTGGCCCTTCCCGTGCTGCTGGTCAGCCACGAAAGCGGCGTGCTGCAAAGCGCCGACCGCATCGTCGAGCTTGGCGGCCCGCCTTTGCGGGTCATCGGATAAAACAGGGAAATCCCCCGGAATCACATTCCGGGGGATTTTTGCGCCAAAAATCAGGCTTTTTCGCGCAGCAGGGCTTCAAAAACCTCGATGTGGCGCTTCTCGTCGAGAATGACGCGCTCGAGCAGGGCGGACAGGGCGGGGTCGCGCACGCGGGCCGCCTGCTGCCGGTACAGGGCGACGGTGTCGCGTTCGCCGTGCAGCGCGTTTTGCAGCAGGGGGGTCAGTTCGCGCGGATAGCTCAAACAGGCGGGCGACCACCAGCGCAGCCGCCGGGGCGGGCCGCTCCACAGCCGGGGGTCGGCCCCCAAAAGCAGGCTCAGGCGCGCGAAAAGGCCGAGGTGGTGCATTTCGACCACGCTGATGCGGTGAAAGGCCTCGGAGACGTCGGGGAAGCGCTCGCGCGTGAGGACGCTGTTGTAAACATACAGGCCGACGGCCGACATTTCGGAGCGGCAGGAGCCGAGGTCGTACAGCATCCGTTCGGCGTCGCGCAGGCTGGGCGCGGCCGGCGGCACCGGCGGCCAGGGGGCGGGGTCGGAAAAGCAAAGGGAATCCATGGCAAAACCTCCTTGCAGCGCGGCGGCTGCCGTTTGTCGGAAAGGCGGAATTATTGCTATCTGTATGCGCCGGCGGGCCGGCGTATGCCGCGGTCTATACGGCGGCAGGGGCCTTGAAAGCCCGGAAACCGGCCGTTTTGCAGAGAAAACCCGCCGATCCGGCGCGAAATGAACAGCCGATCGTTTTCCGCAAAAGGGAGCGGGAATATACTCAAAGTATCAAAGGACCAAGCCGCTTCGCGCGCGCCGCAGAGGGCGCGGCAAAGGGGAACAAAGGGGGGACTTGCAGAAGATGAAGGTGCAAGAGCTGGTGAAGGAGGCATGTCGGTAAAGGTCCTGTACGTGCCGTTTTCACAGGAGTTGACGACGGAAGACAACAAACAGTATACCGGCTACGGCATCAGGGCGCTGCGTGGCGCCGGGGAAAGATGGGAATGCGCAGCCGAGGTAAGCGATATTTCGTGCAGTATGGCGTTTGTGCGGGAGCTGGCGCAGCGGTGTACCCGGATGGAGCTGGCGCCCATGCATTTGCTCGACGTGGTCGAGGATGCCATTGCGGAATAAAAAAGTTCTTGTGTCCAAACGATCAAAACCTCCGGCCTGAGCCGGAGGTTTTGGCGTTTATGCAGAAAAAATGGCCCCGCGCCGCGGCGGGACCAAGGGCGGAGAGGTCGAGGGCCGTCAAGGACGAGGGCGCCAAGGTCAAGGGCGGCGAGGCCGAGGCCGTCAAGGACGAGGGCGGCAAGGGCCGAGGGCGGCGAGGTCAAGGGCACCAAGGTCGAGGGCGGCGAGGTTGGGCGTTTTGACGGGCGGGATCAAGACTTTGCCCGAAAAAAGGGGCACCGATTGCCGATGCACTGGTTATTCCGGGGGGAGCGGCGGCACACGACGGCCGATTTTTCCATTTCGACGCCGAAGTTCTCTTTGACAAAGTCGACGGCCGACAAAATGGCGAGAAAGGAATCCCTTTTACAGCAGCGGGGGCCTCCGATGCGCCCGATTTCGCCGAGCGCCGCCGCTGTCATCCGGTTGGCCAGCCCCCACGGCTCCCGGGTCAGCGGCGTGGCGCCGGACAAAATCGAAACAAAAATCCCCGTGCTGACGCCCGCGCCGCAAGCGCCCCAGAAGCCGCAGGCGCCGCCGGGCACGGCCTTGCCGCGGCGCAGCATCTCGCCGAGGGCCGCGGGCAAATCCACCTCGCCCCCGGCGTTTTTGCAGGCCGTCAGGAGCGCCGCGCCGACCATGACGTGATGCTCCGGCCCGTGCATGTGGCAAAAGGGCAGGTCCATCATTTTTTCGACGATGGCAATGGGGTTTGGGGATTTTTCCGCAAGGCAAAGGGAGAAAATGGCGTCCATGCCCTTTGTGTGGCAGTCGTCGCAGACGTAGTGGCCCCGGATGCACCGCGTTTTGCTCAGCTCTTTTTTGTGGCAGACGGCGCACTCCATCAGCTCGTCTTGCGCGAGGTATTCAAGGGGCGCTTTGCAGATTAAACATTCTTCTTTCATACGCGGCCTCCGTTTATACTTGTTTCTTCAGGCCCATTTTATCACCCCGCCCGGCCCCGGGCAAGGGAAAAAATCCTTTCGTTGCATAAATCGGGAAAAGGTGATAAACTAGTAAGAATGCCGATGTGAGGTGCCGAAATATGGGCATATTTTTCAAAAAGGCGGCGCGCAAAAGGGGGAAAAAGGCCTTTGTCGCCGGAAAACCTCAAAGGATTGTCCCCATCTCGACCAAGGCGTCGGCCGCGGTGGTCATTTTGCTGACGGCAGTTTTTGCCGTGGGGCTGGTCCGATTCAACTTCGAGGCCCTGGCAAAAGAGCAGACGCCTTTTGCGGAAAAGCAGCTTCTGGCCAAGGGGTTCGGGGTCGTGGAGCCGGAGAGCGCCGAAAAGCAGGACATCCCCTTCCCGCCGCCCCGCAAGGCGGGCGCGAGCGTCGATATGGAGCAGCTTCAGAGAATGCTCGCGCACGCAAAGAAGATCAGCGGAAACTACCGGGCCTGACTCGCCGCAAAGCGCGTACATGCCGGAGGAAATCCCTTTTTGGGGGGACACGGAGAGAAAAAAGCCATCCGCGGGATGGCTTTTTTATTGGGGCCCAAGGCGGCAGGGACGGCCTCGGGAAAAGGGTATGGCTGTGCTATGCCCGACAAACTGGAATT
>CAKUPI010000101.1 GCA_934675045.1 uncultured Eubacteriales bacterium | reverse complement strand
AAACACGGCGTCAGCCGCGCCAGCCGGAAGTACAACAAAAGCCGGTCGTACATCTACTTCTGGAGACGGCGCTGGGACGGCAGTGCAGCATCCCTGACCGACCTCTCCAGACGTCCGCACAGCCATCCAAACCAGCACACAGAGGCCGAGCTGAAGCTCATCCGCGACATGCGCCGCCGGAATCCGAACCTCGGCATGATTGAGCTGTGGCATCGTCTGCGGCAGCGGGGCTACACCCGCCGCCCGGAAAGCCTGTTCCGGGTCATGCGCAAAATGGGACTGTTTCCAGCCGAAAAGCCGAAAAAGACGTACAAGCCGAAGCCTTATGAGCAGATGACCCGTCCTGGAGAGCGCGTTCAGGTCGATGTGAAGGTCGTTCCGCGCAAATGCATGGCAGACCCGGAGCTTCGCCTTTATCAATACACCGCCATCGACGAGTTCACACGCCTGCGCTTTCTGGCAGCCTATCCGGAGCAGTCTACCTACTCCTCGGCGGACTTCCTGCGGAGGCTGCGGGCGTGGTACGCCCGCAGGGGCATACAAGTGGAATGTGTCCAGACGGACAACGGCTTTGAGTTCACCAATCGTTTCTCCAACAGCAGGCGTGACCTGCCGACGCTGTTTGAAAAGACGGCTGCCGAACTTGGCATCCGGCATAAGCTCATTCGTCCTTATACACCGCGCCACAACGGCAAGGTGGAACGCAGCCACCGCGAGGACCAGAAACGGTTCTACTCCTGCCACTCGTTCTATTCCTTGGACGACTTCGCAAAGCAGCTCGCTGTCCATAACCGCCGCTCCAACAACTTGCCTATGAGGCCCCTCCATTGGATGTCTCCCGCAGAGGTCACTGTCCAATATGTTTGACAAACCTACATTTTGCTTCTTCCGCACGGTTGGCCGTGCACCGGGCTCGAATGAAGCTCAGCGTCTCGGCGATGCTTTCGTTGGGCTCCGCCGCCACATCAAAATGAAAGACCCGGAAAAAGAACTGCATCACAGGGCCGCTGCACAGCACTAAAACGACCGTGCCGATGCCGACCGAGCCCCCCAGCAGCCAGCCCACCGTCAAGGCGACGGCCTCGATGGCCATGCGGCACACGCCGACGGAAAAGGGGACGCGGCGCTTGATGGCCACCATCAGCGAATCGCGCGGGCCTGCCCCCAGCTTGGGGGACATGTAGCAGTACAGCCCCATCGCCGTGACGGGGAGGGATAAAAACAGCAAAAAAAGCCCCATCGGCAGGGTTTCCGCCTTGGGAATGAGGCAAAAGCGGGCATTGACGGCGTTGATCATGTCCAGAAAGGCGCCGATAAAGACCAGATTCACCATCGTGCCGAGGCCGATGCGCTCGCGGGCCATGCAGTCGATGGCCAGAATGATGAGGCCGACCGATATGCTGACCTGCCCCATGGTCAGCGGCGTAATGGAGGAGATGCCCTGGTGCAGAACATCCCACGGGGCGATTCCAAGACCGGCCTGACAGGTCATGACGATGCCGAGCGACACCAGAAAAATCCCCGTCAGCAACTTGATAAGCCGCGCTGCCAGCCTCTTCATACAAACCCCACCATCTCTTATTGTCTCGGACTTATTCAGTTTAGCATCTTTCGGACAGGCCGTCAATCTTTTTATTCTTTTGCTTGACATTTTGCCCCCGCGCGTGTATCATCTATATGTTATCCTTGTCTGCATTTTGCGGTGCAGACCATCAGTCCAAAAGGAGGTGCAGAAACATGCCCAAAATTACCGGAAAGTATGAGACTCTCTTCATCGTCGACCTGACCCTTGGCGAAGAAGGCGTCCAGGCCATCGTCGAAAAGTTCAAGGCTCTGATCGAGCAGAACGGCGAGATCGCCAACGTGGCCGAGTGGGGTAAGCGCCGTCTGGCCTACCCGATCAACGATATGACCGAAGGTTATTACGTTCTGATCGAGTTCACCAGCGCTTCCGCCTTCCCCGCTGAGCTTGATCGTGTCTTCCATATCACCGAAGGCATCATGCGTTCGCTGATCATCGCTCAGGAATAAGGCGGTGCACACATGCTGAACAAAGTTATTTTGATGGGCCGCCTGACGGCCGACCCCGAACTGCGCAGGACGCAGAGCAACACCGCCGTCACCAGCTTTACGCTGGCCGTCAACCGCAGCTTTTCCCGTCAGGGCGAGCAGCCGCAGACGGATTTTATCGACATCGTCGCGTGGAGCAGTACGGCCGAGTTTGTCTCCAAGTGGTTCCGCAAGGGCCTTCTGGTCGCCGTGTGCGGCCGCTTGCAGGTCCGCAACTGGGAGGACAAGCAGGGCCAGAAGCGCCGCAGCTTCGAAGTCGTCGCCGAAGAGGTTCACTTTGCCGAGTCCAAAAAGGACGCGCCGGCAAGAAACGACAACGCCATGCCGGGCGGGTTTGACCTGTCCCCCATCGGCGGCAGCGACTTTACCGACTTAAGCGACGACGACGGCGAGCTGCCCTTTTAATCCGCGCTATTCTGACAAGGAGGAAAGTCACCATGGAACACGAAACCCGTGAAAGACCCGAGCGCCCCGCCCGTGACCGCCGCCGCCGCAAGGTGTGCCAGTTCTGCGTCGACAAGGTGGAGCACATCGACTATAAGGATACCGCAAGACTGCGCAAGTACGTCTCTGACCGCGCCAAGATTCTGCCCCGCAGAATGACCGGTACCTGCGCCATGCACCAGCGCCAGCTGACCGAGGCCATCAAACGCGCCCGTCACGTGGCTCTGATGCCCTACACGACCGACTAACCGGCTTTTTTTGAAACGCACCTTCGGGTGCGTTTTGCCTTTTTCAGGGAATTTTCAAAGGGGTTTTCCCCGCATAAACGATAAAAGGGGTATTTTTCTCATGTTTTCCAGCTATATCCGGGGACTCAAAGCCGAGTTCCGCGGCTATAACGCCAAAATCTTTTCCAAGGACCTCATGGCCGGCCTGACCGTCACCGCCGTCGCGCTGCCGCTCGCCCTCGCCTTCGGCGTCAGCTCGGGCGCCGACGCCGCCGCAGGCCTCATCACCGCCATTCTGGCCGGTTTGATCATCGGCGCCCTTTCCGGCGGGTTTTACCAGATTTCCGGCCCGACCGGCGCCATGGCCGCCATTCTGATGTCGGTGGTCGCCAAGCATTCCATGCAGGGCGTGTTTGTCGCCACGCTGCTGGCCGGGGCCATTCTGCTGCTGGCCGGCATCTTTCGTCTGGGCCGCCTGATCGCCTTCATTCCCGCCCCCGTCATCACCGGCTTTACCTCGGGCATTGCCGTCATCATCGCGCTGGGGCAGGTCGACAACTTCTTCGGCGTGCGCAGCGAGGGCTCGACGGCCGTAAGCCGGCTGCTCTCGTACGGAACGCTGGGCTTCTCGCCCGATTGGACGGCGCTGGCCATCGGCTGCTTTGTCGTGCTGTTCATGGTCTTTTTCCCAAAAAAGTGGAGCCGCGTCATTCCGGCCTCGCTGCTGGCCATCATCGCCGCCACCGCCGCTTCCATGCTGCTTTCTCTCGACGTTCCGCAGGTGGGCGCCATTCCGCAGACGCTGCTGCCCGAGGCCCGGCTCAGCCTGTCCGCCCTTTCGGGCGGCGAGGTTTTGTCGCTGCTCTCCCCCGCTTTTTCCATCGCCATGCTCGGCATGATTGAAAGCCTGCTGTGCGGCGCCAGCGCCGGACGCATGACCGGCGTCCGCCTCAACGCCGACCAGGAGCTGATCGCGCAGGGAATCGGCAATCTCGTCATCCCCTTTTTCGGCGGCATCCCCGCCACGGCAGCCATCGCCCGCACGAGCGTCGCCATCAAGTCGGGGGCGCGCACCCGCGTCGCCGGCATGATCCATTCCGCCGGCCTGCTGCTTTCGATGTTCCTGCTGGCCCCCGTCATGTCCCGTATCCCGCTGTCGGCGCTGGCCGGCGTCCTCATGGTGACGGCGTGGCGCATGAACGAGTGGGAATCCATCCGCTACATCTTCTCCCACCGCTTCAAAGGCGGCATTCTCAAGTTTCTCGCCACCATGCTGGCCACCATTGTGTTTGACCTGACCATCGCCATCGGCATCGGCGTTTTCATCGCTCTGGTGCTGCTGCTCGCCCGCCTGTCCCGCCTCGACGTCGCCGTCGAGGCCGTCGACCCGGTCCGCGCGCACATCGACAGCGACGCCGCCCTGCGCGAGCGGTACGGCCGCGCCAGCGTCGTCTACATCACCGGACCCATCCTGTTTTCCAACTGCCGCACCGTCGAAGAGCTGCCCGGGCAGCTTCGGGGGGCCGACACCGTGCTCTTTTCCCTGCGCGGCGTGTCCCACCTCGACATTTCCGGCGCCCAGACCCTTCTGGCGCTTTTGGAAACGCTGCGCCGCGGCGGCATGGACATCGTCCTGTGCGGCGTCGCCCCCACGGCCATGAAGATGATGCGCCGCAGCGGCATCGCCGACTTTGTCGGCGAAAATAACTTTTATTGGAGTGTGGATCGCGTTTTGCACGATCTTCGTTCACCGGAGCATACCATCTGATTGAAGATTTGAAAGGAGTTTTGTCTCATGCAAGAAGTCAACCGTTTGCTCAAGCAGGTTCTGTCCCCCCAGCGCGCCATGGACCATGTGCGGCACATCGCGCTGCACCACCGCATTCAGGCGTCGCCGGGCTTCCGCGCCGCCGCCGAGTACTGCCAGCAGGCCATGCAGGCGGCGGGGCTGGACTGCCGTATTCTCTCCTACCCTGCCGACGGCGAGCAGCGCTACCTCGAAAACCTCATCATGCGCGAGTGGAGCTGCAAAGACGCCCGCCTTGAGCTGTGCGCGCCGCACTTTGAAGTGCTGTGCGACTTCACCGCCGACAACCTGTGCATTTCGCAGCGCAGCGCGCCGGTCGACTTCCGGGCCGAGGGCCTTGACATCATCTGCCTGCCCTTCGGCGCCACGCGCGAAAGCTGCCGCGATTTGGACCTTGCCGGAAAGCTGGTCCTCATCGACGCCTACACCCGCGACGGGCTGCGCTGGATGTTTGAGGAAAAGCACGCCGCCGGCGTCATCACCGACCGCGTGCAGCACGACGAGGGCGTCCGCTCCCGTCAGGAGCTGTACGACTGCCGCACCTACCACTCCTTCCCCTTCAGCGACATCAACGAGCGCGAGGTGCGCGGCGCCGCCTTTGTCCTGACCCCGCGGCAGGGCGACAAGCTGCGCCGGCTGTGCGAGACGATGGCCGCCGAGCACGCCGCCGACCCCGCAAAGCCGGCCTATCCGCGCGCCAAGGGCTTTATCGACGCCGAGTTCTACTCGGGCGCTTTGGAAAACGTGCTGTGCACCATTCCGGGCGAAACCGACGAGTGCATCATGCTGACGGCCCACCTCTGCCACCCCAAGCCCTGCGCCAACGACAACGCCTCGGGCTGCGCCGCCTCGATGGAGCTGATGCGCTCGCTGCACGAGCTGATTGCCTCCGGCCGCCTTCCCAAGCCGCGCCGCACCATCCGCATGCTGCTCATTCCCGAAATGGCGGGCACCAACGCCTATCTGCACACGCTGGGCGAGGGCCGCAAAAAGCTGGTCGCCGGCGTCAACCTCGATATGGTCGGCGCGCGGCAGGACGCCACCGCCGGCCCTGTCGTTGTCTTCCGCACGCCCGAGGCGTCGGCCTCGCTGATCGGCGATTTGGCCTGTCTGGCCATCGACGAGGCGGCGTCCGACCATCCGGCGCTCTTCTCTGATGTGGAAACACTCGGCATGCACCAGTACGCCGTGCGCCGCTTCTGCGCCGGCAGCGATCACCAGATTTTCAGCGACCCCCTCATCGGCGTCCCCTGCCTGAGCTTTACCCAGTGGCCCGACCTGTACTACCACACAAGCGGCGACACCGTCGAGCGCATCGACCCGACGCTGCTGACCAAAACCTCGCTCGTCGCCGGCGATGTTATCTGGACGCTGGCCAACATGCGGGAAAGCGACATCGACCCGCTGCTGTCGCGCGCGTGCGAGAACTACATCTCCGCCCTGCGCCGCGAGGTCAGCCTCTGGCACAAAAAGGCGGAGCCCGCCGGGGCGCTGGAGCGCCGCCTGATTTTGACCGAGGAGGCCGCCGTCCGCGCCCTTTCCGGCCTGCGCCGCCTCTTCCCCGGCGAGCTTTCGGCCACCGTGCAGTCCCTGCTGGCCGACGAGCGCGTCAAGCTGGGCGCCCTGCGCGAACAGGCGCTGCGCCGCGCGCTGGCGCTGGCCGGTCTGCACCGCGGCGAGGCCGCCGCCCCCGCGGGCGGCGAGCAGCAGCCCAAGCTGATCCGCACCTTCCTCGGCGACGCCGATTCGGCCCGCATCGACGCCATTTTCAAAGAGTCCGGCTCCGCCGACCTGATAGAGCGGCACCAGAAAAACCACACCCTTGAGTCCTATATCAACTACTGGACCTGCGGCCTCTTCAGCGCCGACGAGATCGCCGAGCGCGCCATTTGGGAATACGGCGCGGGCGACCGTGAGTTTGTCGGCCAGTATCTGCGCCTGTTAAACCGCGCCGGACTGGTCAAGCCGGTGGGCGCGGCACAATAGCCTTCCGGCATCGCCGCTTGCCGGCACAACAGCCTTATGGGAAAGCCTTCCCATAAGGCTGTTTTTCTGCCGCCGGAAGGGCGCGGCGGCCCCCGTTTCAAGAAACGGCATTTAATATAAAATTCCACTTGACAAACCCCCTGTTCCGTGGATATAATATTTAGGCAGGCAAAATCCAATATCGGGGTGTGGCGAAGTTTGGTATCGCGCTTGGTTCGGGACCAAGAGGCCTCGGGTTCAAGTCCCGACACTCCGAC
>CAKUPI010000100.1 GCA_934675045.1 uncultured Eubacteriales bacterium | reverse complement strand
AAAGCGGTTTTTGGTGCTTTTTGCCGCAACAAAAAGCACAAACCTCCCCGTCCCCCGCAGGGGAGTGATAGCAATATACCCGCACACACCCTTTACCTTGCGATTTCCTCCATCTGGAAGGCCTCGATAATATCGCCTTCCTTGATATCATTATACCGCTCAAAGCTCATGCCGCATTCAAAGCCCTGCTGCACTTCCTTGGCGTCGTCCTTGAAGCGCTTGAGCGAGGAGAGCACGCCCTCGTGAATGACAATGCTGTCGCGCACAATACGCACCTGCGCGGCGCGCACCATCTTGCCGTTTTGCACGTAGCAGCCGGCGATGGTGCCCACGCCCGACACCTTGAAGGTCTGGCGGACTTCGGCCTGCCCGAGCACGACCTCGTGGTACTTCGGGGCCAGCATACCCTTCATGGCCTGCTCGATTTCCTCCAGGCAGTCGTAAATGATGCGGTACAGGCGGATGTCGACCTCGGCGCGGGCGGCGCTCTCGGCGGCGCCGGCCTCCGGACGGACGTTAAAGCCGACGATGATGGCGCCCGACGCGCTGGCCAGCATGACGTCCGACTCGTTTACACCGCCGACGCCCGAGTGGATGACGCGCACGCGCACTTCCTCGTTGGACAGCTTTTCAAGGCTGGCCCTGACGGCCTCGGCAGAGCCCTGCACGTCGGCCTTGACAATGATGTTCAGCTCCTTGACGTTGCCCTCGTTGATGTGGGCAAACAGGTTCTCGAGCGTGACCTTCTGCTGCTGCTGCGCGCGCTCCTGCTTCTCCTGCGCCTTGCGCTGCTCGGCCAGCGTGCGGGCCATGCGCTCGTCCTCGACGGCATAGAAGAGGTCGCCGGCGGCCGGGACTTCGGCCAGGCCGGTGATTTCGACCGGCACCGACGGGCCAGCCGCCTCTATTTTGCGGCCGCGATCGTCCTGCATGGCGCGCACACGTCCGACCGCCGTGCCGGCGATGACGATATCCCCCAGCCGCAGCGTGCCGTTCTGCACCAGAATGGTGGCGACCGGGCCGCGGCCGCGGTCCAGCTTGGCTTCGATGACGGTGCCCTTGGCCGCGCGGTCGGGGTTGGCCTTAAGCTCGAGCATGTCGGCCGTCAGAAGCACCATTTCCAGCAGGTTGTCAATGCCGGTTCCGGCCTTGGCCGAGACGGGGCAGACAATGGTGCTGCCGCCCCACTCCTCGGGCACCAGCTCGTACTCGGTCAACTGCTGCATGATGCGTTCGGGGTTGGCCGCTTCCTTGTCGATTTTGTTGACGGCGACCACCAGCGGCACACCGGCCGCCTTGGCGTGGTTGATGGCCTCCACCGTCTGGGGCATGATGCCGTCGTCGGCGGCGACAACCAGAATGGCGACGTCGGTCACCTGCGCGCCGCGGGCGCGCATGCTGGTAAAGGCGGCGTGGCCCGGCGTGTCGAGGAAGGTGATGTCGCGGCCGTTCAGCGAAACGCGGTAAGCGCCGATGTGCTGGGTGATGCCGCCGGCCTCGCCCGAAACGACGTTGGTCTTGCGGATGGCGTCCAGAAGCGAGGTCTTGCCGTGGTCGACGTGGCCCATGACGACGACGACGGGCGCGCGCGGGGTCAGGTTCTCCTCCTTGTCCTCGCTGTCGTCCAGCAGGCGCTCTTCGATGGTGACGATGACCTCCTTCTGCACCACCGCGCCGAACTCCTCGGCCACAATGGCGGCGGTGTCAAAGTCGATGACCTGCGAAACGCTGGCCATGACGCCCAGCTTCATCAGCTGGCGCACGACGTCGGCCGCCGACTTTTTCAGGCGCAGCGCCAGCTCGCCGACGGCGATTTCCTCGGGAATGAGCACCTTGAGCGGCACCTTTTTCGCCATGGCCTGCTGCTGCAGGCGGCGCATTTTCTCCTGCTCTTCCTGACGGCGCTTGCTGCCCATATACTGTGAGCGCTTCTGGCTCTGCTTGGTCAGCTTCTGCTTGCTCTGCTGCGAAATTTTCTCGGCCTTTTCCGGCACAAGGGTCTCCATGCGCTCGTCGTACTTTTCGATGTTGACCGACGAGCCGCGGGTGTCGACATAGTGCACCTTGGGCGCCTTGGTCTGCACGGGCGCCTGCGCCGGGGCCTCGGACGCCGCGGCCGGCTTGTGCTCCAGCGTGCGGGTCTCGGGGCGCTTTTGCGCCGGGGCCTTCTGGCGGGTCTGCGCCTCTTCCCGGGCGCGCTCCTGCGCGCGCCGCTCGGCGTCGCGCGCCTCCTGCTGCTGGCGGATGCGCTCCTCGCTCTGGCGCCTGCGCTCCTCGGCGGCGGCGGCGGCCGGCGCAAAGACCTGCTCTAAGCTCTCAATCTGCTTTTTCTGGCTCACCACGTCAAAGACAATGTTGAGCTCCTTTTCGCTCAGCACCTGGCTGTTGCTCTTGGGCGCGGCGGCGTACTCCTTTAAAATGTCGGAAATCTCCTTGTTGCTCATTCCCAAATCCTTGGCAACCTCGGAAAGCTTGTATTTCACTATCATCGTTTGGTCCCCCTCCTGGCTGATGTGTCGGCTTGGCCGCGCGGGCGGCTTTTCTTCTGTTCACGCCGCATACGGCGCTCCAGGGCTTCCAGCGGCTCGGTGCATCCGGCCTTTTCGCACAAGGCGGCGGCAAAGCCGGTGCTGCATACGGTAAAAACGGCGCAGTCCCCGACGCCCAGCGCCCGGCCGATGTCGGCCTTGCCCTGCGGCAGCGCGATGTGCGGCGTCCCCCGCTCCGCGGCGGCCTCTGCGGCCGCAGCGCGCGTATTGGGCGATGCGTCGGCGGCCGTCACGATAAGCCGTGCGCGGCCCGTCCGGCAGGCGTCAAAGGACGCTTCCGCGCCGGTCGTCAGCGCGCCGGCCCTGCGCATAAGCCCGATAAACGAAAGCAGATTATCCATCGTCGGCCTCCTTCATCTGTCGGCGCAGCGCCTCCATGGTCTCCTGCGGGATTTCACATTCCAGCGCCCGTTGCAGCGCCCGTGACCTGACGGCCTTTTCCAGGCAGGCCGCTTCTTTGCACAGATAAGCCCCCCGCCCGGGCATTTTTCCGCGCGTGTCGACGGCGAGGACGCCGTCCGGCGTGCGCACGACCCGCACAAGCTGGCTCTTTTCCCGTTTTTCTCGGCACGCCACACACTGGCGCACCGGTTTCTTTTTCTGCAAAGAAAGCACCTCCTCCCCCCGTCGCGGCGCGCTTGCGCCCCGCGGGGTCCTCCTTGGTCTGCCCGGCCGGCAAAGCCGCCCCGTGCGCCGCTACCGCTGCGCTTCCGCCTGACTCTGCGGCTTGATGTCGATCTTAAAGCCGGTCAGCTTGGCCGCCAGCCGGGCGTTCTGCCCCTCCTTGCCGATGGCAAGGGAAAGCTGATCGTCGGGCACGATGACGGTGCAGCTCTTTCCGTCCTCGAGCACCTGCACCAGCAAAACGTCGGCCGGCGACAGCGCCTCGGCGACAAACTGCACGGGGTCGTCGCTCGATTTGATGATGTCGATTTTCTCCCCGCGAAGCTCCTCGACGATGCTGGCGACGCGGGCGCCGCGCGGGCCGACGCAGGCGCCGATGGGGTCGACGTTTTCGTCGGTCGAATAGACGGCCAGCTTGGTGCGGCTGCCCGCCTCGCGCGCGATGTGGGAAATGACGACGGTGCCGTCGTGGATTTCCGGAACCTCCAGCTCAAACAGCCGCTTGACCAGGCCGGGGTGTGTGCGCGACAGCACAATCTGCGGCCCCTTGGCGGCCTGACGCACCTCGACGACAAAGACCTTGATGCGGCTGCCCTCGCGGATGACCTCGCCGCGGATTTGCTCCTGCGCCGACAAGACGGCCTCGGTCTTGTCGCGGCTGCCGCCCAGCTCGATGATGGCGTTGCCGGTGCGCGGGTCGACGCGGGTGACGACGGCGGTGATGATCTCGTGCTCCTTCGAGGCAAACTCCGCGGCTATCATGCCGCGCTCCGCCTCGCGGATGCCCTGGATGATGACCTGCTTGGCCGTCTGCGTGGCGATGCGGCCAAACTCCTTCATGTTGACCTCGACGCGGATTTCGTCGCCGAGCTGCGGGTTGGGCGAATACTCCGCGGCCTGCTCAAGCGTCATTTCGGCGGCGGGGTTCTGCACCTCCTCGACGACCTGCTTGACGGCGTGCATGTCAATGGCGCCCGTCACCGGGTCGATGTTGACAAAGATGTTGTCGGCCGCCGACTGCACGTCGCGCTTGTAAAGCGCCTTGTAGGCCGCCGCCAGCGCCTGGCTGATGCGGTCCAGCATATATTCTTTTTTAATGCCCTTTTCCTCTTCAAGGTCGCCCAGCGCCTTGATGATCTCACTGCTCATTTTTCCCAATCTCTCCTTAAACTCACATTTCAAAAAACAGATGCACGGCGGCGACCTCCGCCATGGGGATGGCCTCGCTCCCCGTCTCGCCCGCAAGGGTCAGAAACTCGCCGTCATAGCCCTCGAGCCGGCCGACGGCGCTTCGCGCGCCCTGCCGCGCCTTGTAAAACCCGGCCTCGACCTTTTTCCCCATGGCCCACGCAAAGTGCTCCGGCCGCACCAGCCGGCGCTCAAGCCCGGCCGACGACACGCTGAGCGTGTAGGCCGGCAGGCTGTCGAACTCGCGGGCGTCCAGCAGCGGGTCCAGCCCCCGGCTGATTTTTTCGCAGTCCTCGATGAAAATACCGCCCTCACGGTCGATAAAGACGGTGAGAACGTACTTCTGCCCCTCTTTTTCAAAGGTAACATCCCACAGCGATACCCCCTGCTGCCGGCACAGGGGCTGTACCAGCTCAGTTACCCGAGAAACGACCTGCTTTGTCTGCATAATGCCTCCCCGTCTTATTCAACAAGAAAGAGTGGGTTTCCCCACTCTTTCTCAATCCTGCAATACTTACATGCTATGAGTATACCACCAAAATATCTCTTTTGCAAGAGCTTTCGGCCGCCCGCGTGCATTTTTCGCGCAATCTTTTTGCCGAAAGCTCCCGGCCGGGGCCTTTTTCCGGCCCGTTTCCCCCGCGGGCATGGAAAAAGCCCGGGCAGCCCCGGGCTTTTTGCCGCCAGAGTCAGCGGATGACTTCGGTGCGGGCGACGGCCTTGCCGTCTTTATAATAGATGCGCGGCACGCGCTTGCTGATGTTGCACAGCATTTCGTGGGGGATGGTGGGCACCGTCTCGGTCAGCTCCTCGATGGTGACCCGCTCGCCGCCGTCGCGGCCGAGAATGGTGACGACGTCGCCGCGCGCGCAGGGCACGCCGGTCACGTCGAGCATGGAGATGTCCATGCAGATGCGGCCGACCTGCTTTGTGCGCTTTCCCTTCACAATCATGCTCATCTGATTGGAGTTTTTGCGCAGCAGGCCGTCGGCATAGCCGACGCCGACGGTGGCGATGTCGGTGTCTCTGGGCGCCGTCCATGTGCGGCCGTAGCCGACGGTGGTGCCGGCGGCGATGGTCTTGACCTGCATGATGCGTGTGCGCAGCGTCATGACCGGCTTCAGCTCGCACAGCTCCTGCATCCAGGGATCGGGCGCGACGCCGTAGAGCATGACGCCCTCGCGCACCATGTCAAACTGCGCTTCGGGGAAGCGGATGATGGCGGCGCTGTTGGCGCAGTGGCACAGGGGAATGTCCACGCCGTGCGCTTTGACGTACTCGGCCGTCTCCTTAAAGAGCCGGATCTGGTTTTTGGTGTACTCGTCCTCCTCGCGGGTGTCGGACACGCACAGGTGGGTGAAAAGCCCCTGCAGCTTGATGCCCGGCAGTTTGGCAATGGCCATGACGTCCTCGCCGGCCTGCTCGACCCCCTTGAAGGTCTCAAGCCCCAGACGGGACATGCCGGTGTCGAGCTGGACGTGGGCCTTGACAGTGCAGCCGCCCGCAAGGCGCGAGAACTGCTGCGCCGTCTCCAGCGTGTTGACGGCCAGCTCAATGTCGTTTTGGGCCAGCTCCCCGACCATGCAGTCGGGGGCGACGCCCAGCAGCAGCACGGGGGCCGTGATGCCGGCCTTTCGCAGCTGCAGCCCCTCTTCGGGCGCGGCGACGGCAAAGTAGTCGGCCCCCTCCTTTTCCAGCGCACGGGCGCACTCCACCGCGCCGTGGCCGTAGGCGTCGGCCTTGAGCACCGCCAGCGTCTTTGCCTTGCCGGCGCGGGCCTTTGCCTGCCGGAAATTGAAAATCAGCGCATCCAGATCGATTTCGGCCCAGATGCGGCCCTTTTCTTCTATCTCTGCCATGAGTCTCTCTCCTTTAAGCCGCTTCGGCGGCCTTGTTTTCATGCCGATTATACCCCTTTGCCGCCCGTTTGACAAGCGGCTTTTGCAAAGCCCTCCCCCCGGCGCAAAAGGCCGGGCAGCCCCGCCTTTCCGGGGCCTGCGCGCCCCCGTGCCCCTCCCGCGCGGGAAGGCCGGCGCATAACAAAAAGCCCGCCGTGCAGGCGGGCTTTTGATTTCCTGTCTTAGAGGGGCTTTACGTTGACAGCGCGCAGCTTGCCGGCGTTGCGGGGATCCTCTTCGACGTCGAAGGAGACCTTCTGGCCCTCGGCCAGGGTCTTGAAGCCTTCGGTCATGATGGCCGAGAAGTGAACAAAAACGTCGTCGCCGCCGTTGTCGTTCGAGATGAATCCGAAGCCCTTGGCCTCGTTAAACCACTTAACCGTACCTGTGTTCATGTTAGGTACCTCCCAAATTAAAATGCGTACTTCGGAGGC
Source organism: uncultured Eubacteriales bacterium (assembly GCA_934675045.1). Classification (GTDB taxonomy): domain Bacteria; phylum Bacillota; class Clostridia; order Oscillospirales; family Butyricicoccaceae; genus Ventrousia. Next base: position 208 of record CAKUPI010000100.1, on the reverse strand, counting down.
GAAAGAAAAAGCTCACATGTTTTTGTAAGACATCAACGAACAATGACTTACAAAAACATGTGAGCACAATCGTTACATCCGCAAATACAACTTGAGTGTACCACGCTCTTTGGCAAAAGTCAACGTCCGCGCCGGGTTTTTTCACTTTTTATTTTCCCCAAAAAACGCAGGCGTTATTTTTTTATCAAAACATGCGCTTTTTTCGTTG
>CAKUPI010000099.1 GCA_934675045.1 uncultured Eubacteriales bacterium | reverse complement strand
CTCACAGCCCGAGCGCATCGAACAGGTCCAGCTGGTTGCTTTTGGGCAGTCCGCCCAGCGCGCCGACGCGCTCCAGCGTTTCGGCGACGGCACGGCTGCATTTGTCGCACCGCAGAATCATGTCCTCCATCGACATGAAGGGACCGTTTTCGCGCTCGTCGACAATGCTCTGCGCCGCCGCTTCCCCGACGCCGGGCAGCGAGGTCAGGGGCGGAATGAGCGTATTGCCCTCGATGATAAAGCCGCTGACGCCGCTGCGGTAGATGTCCAGCGGCGCAAAGGCAAACCCGCGCTTGTAAAACTCATGGCAGATTTCCAGCGTGATGAGCATGTCCTCCTCGACGGCCGATCGCTTGTCCTGCCGCTTGAGGGCAAAATACTTTTCCGTCACCGCCGCGTCGCCGCGCGTCATCAGCCCGGCGTCAAAGGCACCGGCGCGAATGGAGAAGTAGGCGCTGTAAAACTCCATGGGCTTATGGACCTTGAACCACGCGATGCGGTAGGCCATCATCACATAGGCGACGGCGTGCGCGCGCGGGAACATGTACTTGATCTTTTTGCACGAGCCGATGTACCATTCGGGCAGATGATGCTGCCGCATTTCCTCTTCCCATTCGGGCTTGAGTCCCTTTCCCTTTCGGACGCTTTCCGAAATGGTGAAGGACAGCTTGGGCGCAAGCCCCATCTGCATCAGCTTGATGGTGATGTCGTCGCGCACGCAGATGACGTCTTTCAGGGTGCCGAGGCCCGAGGTGACGACGTCTTTGGCGTTGTTGAGCCAGACGTCGGTGCCGTGCGACAGGCCGGATATGCGCAGAAGCTCGTCGAAGGTCGTCGGCTTGGTGTCCTCGAGCATACCGCGCACGAACTTGGTGCCGAACTCGGGGATGGCGGCGGCGCCGCTGAAATGCCCGAGAATGTCGTCACCTTCGATCTTCAGCGGCTCGAGCGAGGTAAAGAGCTTCATGGTTTCTTTGTCGTCGAGCGGCACCTGACGCGGGTCGAAGCCCGACAAATCGTGCAGCTTGCGGATCATGGTCGGATCGTCGTGCCCCAGAAGGTCGAGCTTTAAAAGGTTATCGTGTATGGAGTGGTAATCGAAGTGGGTGGTAATGATGTCGGAATCGGGGTCGTCGGCCGGGTGCTGCACCGGGCAGAACTCGTAAATGCTGCGCCCCTGCGGCACGACGATCAGGCCGCCCGGGTGCTGGCCGGTGGTGCGCTTGATGCCGGTGCAGCCCTGCACCAGCCGGTTGATGTCGGCGTTTCCGGCGGCCTTTCCGCGCTCCTCCAGATATTTTTTGACAAAGCCGTAGGCCGTCTTTTCCTTCACCGTTCCGATGGTGCCCGCCTTGTACACATTGCCCTCGCCGAACAGCTCGATGGTGTCGCGGTGCGCCTGCAGCTGGTATTCACCGGAAAAATTGAGGTCGATATCGGGGGCCTTGTCCCCCTCGAAGCCGAGGAAGGTGGCAAAGGGAATGTTGAAGCCGTCCTTGATCATCTTGGTGCCGCAGTGCGGGCAGTTCTTGTCGGGCATGTCGACGCCGGCCGCATACTCGACGCCCTCGTAAAACTCCGAATACCGGCACGACGGGCAGCGGTAATGCGGCTGCAGGGCGTTGACCTCGGTGATGCCGGTCAGATACGCGACAAAGGAGGAGCCGACCGACCCGCGGGAGCCGACCAGGTATCCGGCGGCCAGCGACTTTGCGACCAGCTTCTGGGCGATGATGTACATCACGTCAAAGCCGTGCTTGATGATGGAGTTGAGCTCGACCTCCAGACGGTCGGCGACGATGGCGGGCAGCTCATCGCCGTACAGCTCGGCGGCGCGGCGGCGGGACATGCCCTCGATTTCCTCGGCCGAGTTTTCGACCGACGGCGGATAGGTGCCGTCGGGCACCGGCTGAATCTCGTCGCACAGCGCCGCGATTTTGTTGGGGTTCTGCACGACGACCTCGAAGGCGCGTTCCGGCCCGAGGTAGGAAAACTCGTCCAGCATTTCCTCTGTTGTCTTAAAATACAGCGGCGGCTGGTTGGAGGCATCCTCAAACCCCTTGCCCGCCATCAGAATCTCGCGGAAAATGGCGTCGCCCGGCTCTAAAAAATGCACGTCGCCCGTAGCGCATACCGGGATTCCCAGCGAATCGCCCAGCCGCAGAATGGTGCGGTTGAACTCGCGGAGCTGCTCCTCGTCGCGCGCCATGCCGTTTTGCAGCATGAACCGGTTGTTCCCGATGGGCTGGATTTCGAGAAAATCGAACCGCCGGGCCAGCTTGACGAGATCGCTCCACGGCTTGCCCTCGACGACAGCCCGAAACAGCTGCCCCGCCTCGCAGGCCGAGCCGATGATGAGGTTTTCGCGCTTTTCGAGAAGCAGGCTGAGCGGAATGATGGGGACCTTTTTAAAATAGCGCAGGTGGGCCATCGATATCAGCTCGTACAGGGTGCGCAGGCCCGCCATATTGCGCACCAGCACAATCGTATGCCAGGTTTTTTCGCGCCTCTGCCGGCCGCCGCTCCCCTCGCGGATGGCGGCGACGGCGTCGTTGATCTCGCTGACGCGCTGCACCCCATGCTGCCTGAGCCTGTCGCACAGGCGGAAAAAGATCCGGGCCAGCACCTCGGTATCGGCGTCGGCGCGGTGGTGCTCGAAGGTAAAGCCGAAATGTTCGGCCACAACGTTGAGCTTGTGCTTTTTCAGCTCGGGCAGCAGCGCGCGCGACAGCTCCACGGTGTCGATAGAGCAGAAGCTGCGCTCGATGCCGAGCTTTTCGCAGGCGGCGCGGACAAACGAAAGGTCAAAATCCGCGTTGTGCGCGCAGAGGGGACGGTCGCCGCAAAACTCCAGAAATGCCGGCAGCACCTCTTCGATGGGGGGGGAATCCTGCACCATTTCGTTGGTGATGCCGGTCAGGCCGGTGATTTCGGCCGAAATGACGCCGCGCGGCTTGACATGCGTGTGAAAGCTGCCGCGCACCTCGCCCCCCTGCACCAGCAGGGCGGCGACCTCGATAATCTCACATTCCGACGGCTTCAGGCCGGTGGTTTCCAGGTCAAAGACGATAATTTCCCCGTCCAGGGCGGTGTCGGTATAGCCCTTGACGGCGCCCCCCTTGACCAGATCGTCGACGCAGTAGGCTTCGACGCCGTAGAGCACCTTGATCTCCGTTCCCTCTTTTTTCAGCGCCCTGGCCGCCTTCATGGCGTCGGGATACGCCTGCGCCACGCCGTGGTCGGTCACGGCCATGGCCGGGTGCCCCATCGACGCCGCCAGCTTAAGCGCGGCGCTCGCCTCGCCGATGGCGTCCATCGACGACATATTGGTGTGCAGGTGCAGCTCGACGCGCTTTTGCGCCGCGTTGTCCACACGGACCTTTTTCTTTCCCTTTAAGATGCACGACGGCGTCAGAATGACGTCCTTTTCAAACTGGTTGAAGCTGGCGACGCCCTGCACAACGACGTTCATGCCGACCTTCAGCGCCTTGTCGAGCGGCGCCGCCTCTTCGTCCGGCAGCACCTTGGTGACACGGAGCGATCCGGTGCCGTCGTAAATGTCGACGGTGACCACCGTCTTGCCCTTGCCCCCGAGCTTCCGGACGTCCTTGTAAAAAATATCACCGCTCACCGTGGTTTTTCCGGTGTCAACGGCGATTTCGGACAGGGGGATCTGGCTGCGCGAGACGGGTCGGCCGTAAAGAACCTGATCGTCGCCGGACGGCGGCGTAAACTTCTCCGACTGCGCCGTTTTTTTCCGCTCAAAGGTGCGCTGCCTGGGCTTTTCGGGCGCGCGGTGCGCCGTGGCGCCCTGCTCGCGGGTCCATTCCTCGTTCAGTCGCTTCAGCTCGGCCGCCTTGCGCTGTTCATAGCCCTCTGCCCCGTCGACGGCCCGTATCGCCATGCGCACGGGCAGGCCGGTCAGCCGGCGCGCCGCGGCTTCCAGCTCTTTTTTCAGCGCTTCAATGCGAAAATGCCAGTCGGCTTCAATGTCCATGGACAGCACATGTCCGTCGGCGTGCATGCCCGCCCCCTCAAAGGCCAGCGCCAGCGAGGGGTAGCGCCCGGCAAACTGCGTGCGGATGTACTCCAGCACCTCGCCGCTCAGCTCGCCGAAAGCGTAATCCGGCTTCAGCTCGGCCCGCTTGAGTGCGTAGGCGGCGCAAATGGCGCGCGACGCCTCCCGGAGCGCGTCATCCGGCACCAGATTTTTACAGAGCAGCCGCACCGACAGCGCACAGCGCTCCTCGTCGACGGCGCAGCCCTTCACCTCGCACCGCCACAGCTCGTCCTCCGTGCGCGCGCGGGGCACCAGCTCGCCCAGCGTAACGGCGCTCATATCTCTTCTCCCGTCATGCGGCGCACCTCGTCAATCAGCGCGTCGAACAGCGCCTCTTCCGGGAGTTTTTTCAAAATCTCTCCCTTTCGGAACAGCAGACCCTCGCCCCGGCCGCCGGCAATGCCCAAATCGGCCTCGCGCGCTTCGCCGGGGCCGTTGACGGCGCACCCCATGACGGCCACCGTCAGCCGGCTGCGCACGCCGGACAGCCGGCGCTCGATGCGCTCGGCCAGCGGAATCAAGTCCACCTGCGTTCTTCCGCAGGTCGGGCAGGAGATAACGGTCACCCCGCCGGTGTTCAAATCCAAAGCCTTTAGAATGTCGCGCGCGGCAATGACCTCCTGCACCGGGTCCGCCGTCAGCGAAACGCGCAGCGTGTCGCCGATGCCGTCCGCCAGCAGCGCGCCGAAGGCGGCCGCCGACTTGAGGGTTCCCATGCGCGCCGTGCCCGCCTCGGTCACGCCAAGGTGCAGCGGATAGCGGGAGCGGCTGCTCATCATGCGGTAGGCCTCGACCGTTTTAAAAACGCTGGACGCCTTGATGGAAACGCAGATGTCGTCAAAGCCGCAGTTTTCCAGCAGTTCGATGTTGCGCTGCGCGCTTTGACACAGCGCTTCCGGCGTGACGCCCAGCTTTTCGCGCAGGTCGCGGTCGATCGAGCCGCCGTTGACGCCGACGCGGATGGGGATTTTGCGCGCGCGGCAGGCGTCGGCGACCGCCTTGACGCCATCGTGCCCGCCGATGTTGCCGGGGTTAATGCGTATTTTGTGCACGCCCTGCCGGCAGCATTCGAGCGCCAGACGGTAGTCAAAGTGAATATCCGCGACGACGGGCAGCGGCGAACGCCGCGCAATCCGGCCGATGGCCTGTGCGGCGTCCATGTCGGGCACGGCAAGCCGAATGACTTGACAGCCCGTCTGTTCCAAGGCTTTGATCTGCTTCAGCGAGCCTTCCACATCGTGTGTGTCGGTGTTGCACATCGATTGAATGACAAGGGGGGCGCCTCCGCCAATCGGGAGGCCGCCCACCAGAATCTGTTTGGTTTTCATGCTCATCGCCCCGCCCTTGAGAAAAGATTTACAATGTCATGGTAGGTGACAAAAACGAAAAGGCCCAAAATAAACAGCATGCCGACCAGCTGCACAGCCCCCTCGTGCTCCGGCTTGATGGGCTTTCCCCGCACCAGCTCGATGAGCAAAAAGAGCAGCTTGCCGCCGTCCAGACCGGGAATGGGCAGCAGGTTGACGACGGCCAGATTGACTGATAAGAAGGCGACAAAATACCAAACGTCGGACCACGAGCTTTTCACGCGCTCGGACAGCTCGTTGGTGATGCCCACCGTTCCCATCATGTTGTCGGCGCTGACCTTTCCGCCTATCAGCATTCCGATGCTCTTGTAGGCCGTCTGCAAAAAGCTGAGCGCGCTGTTCCACGCCGTGCCCAGCCGCTGCGGCAGCGTCAGCGACCTCGCCCCGAACAGCAGACCGAACTTGAGCTGGCCGTTCTCGTCGGGGACCTCCTTGGCCAGCATCAGCCCGTCAAGGGTAACTTTCTCGCCCCCGCGGCGCACGACAACCGTATAGGGCTTTCCCTGCCCCAGCTCCAGCGCATTGAGCAGATCGCTGTAAATAAAGATGTGAAAATCGTTGACCTTCACAATTTCATCGCCGACCTGAAGGCCGTTTTCGCCAGCCCATGCGAAGCCATCCATAAAGCCGGTCACCTCCGGAACCAGAGCGACCCCGGCAGGCAGCATGACAAGCAGCAAAATGAGCAGCGCGCTCAGCAGGTTCATCGCCGACCCGGCCGCGCTGATGCAAAAGCGCTTCCAGAGTTTGGCCTGCAAAAAGCTGCCCTCGGTATCCTCCGGGTCTTCTTCCGGCTCATGCCCGGCCGGCGTCTCAATGACGGTGCTGTCCTCGCCCTTCATGGCGACATAGCCGCCCAGCGGGATGCAGCGGATGGCATAGACCGTCTCGCCCACCTGCTTTTTCAGCAAGGCCGGGCCAAAGCCGATCGAAAACTGGTAAACGGTCACGCCCGTCAGCTTTGCGACGGCAAAATGCCCCGCCTCGTGGATCAGCACAATCAGACCAAAGATTAAAATAGCAATGACAATACTCATCTTCCAACCGCCTTAACCACGTTGTGCCGCCGCGCGCACATACTCGCGCGCCCAGCGATCGCTTGCAAAAATCTCCCCTGTTTCCGGGCTGCCGACAAAGTCCGCAGCCTCAACCGCCGCGCGCACCAGACGGGTGATGTCGCAATAGCCAATGCGCTTTTGCAAGAAAAGCGCAACCGCTTCCTCGTTGGCGCCGTTGAGCACAGCGCCCAGATTTCCGCCGCGCCGCAGCACCGCTTCGCAGAGCGCAAGAGCCGGGAAGGTTTCCCTGTCCGGCGGGCAGAAGCTCCACTGCATCGCCTCTGTAAAGCTCAACTGCTTGCGCATGGGCGGCCGCCGTTCCGGCCATGTGAGCGCCAGCTGAATGGGCAGGTGCATGTCGGGCGGCGAGCAGATGGCCGCCACCGTTCCGTCGCAGAACTCCACCATGGAATGTACA
>CAKUPI010000098.1 GCA_934675045.1 uncultured Eubacteriales bacterium | reverse complement strand
CCTCCGCGCGCCGCTTCCGAAAAATCCCTATATCAGCGGGAAACCGGGTTGACGATTTCGCGCCAGGCCAGATCGCCGCGCGCCAGACCCTGAATGAGCACCTCGGCCGTGGCGACGTTGGTGGCCACGGGAATGCTGTTGAGGTCGCAGTTGCGCAGCAGCGTGTTGATCTCGGACTCGTGCTCGTAGTTTTCCATCGGGTCGCGGAAGAGCAGCACAAGGTCGATTTCGTTGTAGGCCACGCGCGCCGCGATCTGCTGCTCGCCGCCCGTCGGCCCGGGAAGCAGGCAGTGAACCTTGAGCCCCGTTGCGTCGATGATCATTTTTCCCGTCGTGCCGGTGGCGCAGATTTCATGCTTGGCGAGAACGCCGCAGTAAGCGATGCAGAACTGCACCATGAGCTCTTTTTTCCGGTTCTGCGCGATGATGGCTATATTCATAAACTTCCATACCCTCCGATTTCCACTTTTTTCGTTTTTTTATTCGTATTGACCCTTTAAACCCTGTAAAAGCCGGACCCGCTCGCCTCGAAGCCTGCGCGCGATGTTGCCGTAAGCCCGCTGCGCGTCGCCCTCCGATTCCAAAAGCAGCACCTGTCCCTTTCCGGCGCAGATGGCGACGCTGTCGTCCTCGGGCACGGCGCCCAGAAGCGAAAGGCCCGACGCGTCCATCGCGCGGTCGATGTTGACAGTGGCTCCGGCGTCGATCATCCCGCGCCGCACGCGGTTGACCACAATGTGAACCTCCTGCACGCCGCTCTGGCCCAGCGTCTGCGCCGCCTTCTGCGCGCCGCGCAGCGCCAGCGCGTCGCCGGTCGAAACAATGACAGCCCGCTGCACCGCCCGGGCAAAGGCCGATATCTCGCGGCCGATGCCGGCCGGGCAGTCGATGATCACATAGGAAAAGTGCGCGCGCGCACGGCGGATCAGCTCGCACAGCTGCGCGTCGCTGACCTCCTCGCGGCGTTCGAGCGCGGCGGGCGCCGTCAAGACGCGCAGGTTGCGCACAATGGGGTGGTGTACCGCCGCCTCCTTGAGCGTGGCGTCGCCCCGGGCGACGTCGGCATAGGAAAAGAGCAGGCTGTCGCTCATTCCGAGCACAAGGTCGAGGCTGCGCAGCCCGGCGTCGGCGTCAACAAGCAGGACTTTTTCGCCCATCGCGCACAGCGCGACGGCCACATTGGCGCAAAACGACGTTTTGCCCGTCCCGCCCTTGCCGGACGCGACCAATATTGCAACTCCCACTCGGCTAACACCTCCCTGCGCAGGCGGACGATGCGGCAAAAGGCCCGGGGATGCCAGCGGGCAGCCCGGTTGTCCGTATCCTACCGCCATGACTTTTTTAAGGGGATACTGTACCCTATTTTCGTATTATAGTCTATTTACCGCATTTTCACAAGATGCTTTCGTCAACTGCCCGAAAAAATTAACCAATTTGACCGGACTGCGCCCCGGCTTCTCCCGTCTCTCCGGCTTCGCCCGTCACTCCGGCTTCGCCCGTCTCTCCGGTTTCGCCCGTCTCTTCGGGCTGGTTCAGGCCGAAATACTGGTTGTAGACGGCGATGGCGACGGGCGCCATGTTGCCGCCGCTTCCGCCGTACTCGCCGACGACGCAGATGGCGATTTCCGGGGCCTCGTAGGGCGCAAAGGAGACAAAGACGCCGTGGTCCGACCGCTTGCCCGTCACCGTCTGGGCCGAGCCCGTCTTTCCGGCGACCGAAATGGGGTAATTGCGGAAGAGGGACGACGCCGTGCCGTCGTCGGTGGTGACGCCCAGCATGCCCTCAAAGACCGCCTTGCGCGTGCTTTCCGACATCTGCACCGTGTCGACGACCTCCGGCTCGATGGTTTTGCGCTTTTCGGTGTAGGAATAATTCCAGATCTCCCGGAGCAGATGGGGCCTGTACCGGGTGCCGCCGTTGGCGATGGCGGAAATGTACGAGCAGATCTGAATGGGGGTGAACTGCTGCTCGGACTGGCCGATGCCGGCCTGAATGGTCTCGCCCAGCTCCCAGCGCGGTCCGCCCCGGGCCTCGCGGCTTTCCGGGCCGGCCAGATTGCCCGCCTTTTCGCCCGAAAGCTCGATGCCGGTTTTCTGCCCCAGCCCGAACTGCTTGGCGTATTGGTTGAGCCGCTCGATGCCGAGCTGGCGCGAAACATCGTAGAAAAAGTAGTTGCAGGAGTATTTGATGGCCTGGCTGACGTTGATGTTGCCGTGTGTGCCGCCGTTTTTGCGGTACAGCCAGCAGGCCGGCGTGTAGTTGGGTGCGTAATACATATAGCGGCCCTGATCGCGAATGCGCGTCTTGGGCGTGATGATGCCCTCCTCCAGCCCGGCGACGGCGGTCACCATCTTAAAGGTGGAGCCGGGCGGGTAGGGGCTTTGAATGGCGCGGTTCAGCATGGGGCTGGACTTGTCCTGCACAAGGTCGCGGAAGTCCTGACTGAAGGTCTCAAGGTTGTAGGTGGGGTAGCTGGCCATGGCCAGCACCTCGCCGGTGTGCACGTCCATGACGACAACGGCGCCGCCCTCCACGTCGCGGCCGCTCAGCTCGCGGGCGTTGGCCCGCAGGTTTTCGATGGTGCCGCGCAGCGCGTCCTCTGCCGTCTTTTGCAGCTCGAGGTCGATGGTGAGCAGGCAGTTGTCGCCCGGCTTCGGCTCTTCGGAAATAAACTCGCTCAGAATGACGCCGTCGATGTTGGTTTCGACCGACCGCGTGCCGTCGATGCCCCGCAGATAGCCCTCGAGCGCCTTTTCCATGCCGTCCTTGCCGATATAGTCGTTCATGGCGTAGCCCTCGCCCTTGAGCTGCTGGTATTCGTCGCGGTCCAGCGGCCCGATGCGCCCGAGAATGTGCGCGGCATAGGTCGTCTCGTACCTGCGCACGTCGTCGACCTCGATGGTCACACCCGGCAGCTGGCCCGAGCGCTCGGCAATGAGCGAAACGGTGTTGATGTCCACCTCGTCGGCGAAGATGTACGGGGTGTACGAGGAAAAGTCGCGGCGCTGCATTTCGTAGCGAACGCCGATGACCATGCGCTTCTGCTGCGCCGTGAGCTTGGGGTCCACCTGATATTTTTCGCACAGGAGGTCAAAGAGCATGGCCGGCGTCGGCTTTTCCGGCCAGTCCTTCTGCTGGGAAATAAACTTGTAAAGCCGCGCGCCGTCGCCGGCGTCGGCGCTTTCATACGTGTAGGCAAAGGGAGGAGCCTGGCTCAGGGGCAGCGAATCGTAATAGCTCAGCCCCGCCGCATGCATGATGTTGATCAGCTGCAAAATGACGTCGTTCTGCTTCTCCTTGTCCCACGTGTAATAATCAAAAACCAGCACAAAGCCGACGTCGTTGCTGACCAGCGCAACGCCGTTGCGGTCGGCAATTTCACCGCGCGAGGCGTTTTCCGCATAGCTGCGCAGCGTCTTGCGCTGCGACGCCTCGGCGTAATCGGCGCCGTGCACCAGCTGCAGCTGCGCCATCCGAAAGATCAGCGCGCCCGCGATGACGGCCATGCAGCCGCACAGCGCGGCCGTTCGTATCAGGGGGTTTTGTGCTTTCATATTTCTTCCTTTTCCGCAAAGCGGAGGTAAATGGCCCGCACCGCAAGATACACCGGCACGGCGGGCGGCAGCGAGAGGGCGCAGTCGCCCAAAAGCAGCAGCGCCGCCCGGCCCGCGGGCGCGCTGTACAGCAGCGCGTAGTAAAACAGGTAGCCGAAAAAGCCCTTGACGACGGTGGCCGCCAGCCCCAAAAGCAGGGCCGACGGCAGCACCCGGCGCATATACCGCAGGGCAAACACGCCGCACAGCGCGCCCAGCACGCCGTAGTACAGGGCGAGCAGGCCGTCGAGCAGGGGGGAGTTGACGCTGCACAGAAGCCCGGCGAAAAAGCCGAACCCGCCCGCGGCGTACGGCCCTTCGAACAAAGCAAGGGTCATCACAAAATAGGGGATGAGGTCCACCCGCAGCCCCCACAGGGAAACCGCCGTGCCCCGCGCCGACTGCAAAACATAGATCAGCAGCAGCAAAAGCCCATACGCGCAGTATTTTACTATGCGGTTTTTCCTGTTTGTCATCGCACTACCTCAAAATCCTTGACGACAAAGACGCTCTTAAGCGTCTCGAGCGGAACGACCGGCTCTATGACGGCATAGCTCGAAATGCCGTGGCTTTCGGGCTGAAAGTCAACGACGGTGCCCAGCAGCAGCCCCTGCGGATACAGTCCGCCGTAGCCCGACGTTTCGACGGGGTCGCCCGCTTTGACGTCGGCGTCGTTTTGCAGGTAAGAGAGCTTGAAGCGCCCGTCGGGCAAAAGGGCAAGGCTGCCCTCGGCCACCGCCGTCTCCCGCGTGCGCGACAGCACGGCGCCCACCTTGACCGAAACGTCGATGACGGTCAGCACCTCGGAGTAGTTGGGCCCCACCTCGGAAACATAGCCCACCATGCCCTCGCTGACAACGACGCAGTCGCCCTTTTCGATGCCGTCGACGGCGCCCTTGTCAATGGTAAAGCCGCTGCGGTAGCCGCCGCCCGTCGCCGACACGATGTTGCTGAACTCCAGATCGAAATGCCGGTGCTTCTGCTTCAGCCCCAGCATTTCGCGCAGCTGCTCGTTTTCGCTGATGGCCTCGAGGTACCGGCGCTGCTGCTCGCGCAGATCGTTCAGCTCCTCTTTCAGCCGGGCGTTTTCCTCCTCGAGCGAGCTGTACCGGTAAAAATAGCCGAACAGCGCGGAAACCCCGTCTGCAAGGGCGCTCACCCCTCGTTCGATGGGGGTCACGACGGCGCCCATGACGCCGCTTATCATATTGGGGCCGCCAAAGGCGTAAACGGCGCCCATGACCACACAGCCGGCGGCGGCCAGTCCCAACAGGAACAAAAACGGTTTGGAACGGAAAATTTTCATGCCTGCGCCCCGATCTCCTCCAGCATTTCACACAGGGCGCACACCGGCAGCCCCATCACGTTGTAAAAATCCCCTTCAATGCGCCGGACAAAGGCGCCGCCCGCGCCCTGAATGCCGTAAGCGCCCGCCTTGTCCAGCGGCTCGCCCGACTCGACATAGCGCCGGATGTAGCCCTCGGGCAGGGGGCGGAAAAACACCTCGGTGCGCTCGGCGCGGGTCAGAACCCGCCCGCCGCGCCGCACGGTCACGCCGGTAAAAACGGTGTGCGCGCGGCCCGAAAGGCGGCGCAGCATGTCGGCCGCCTGCTGCGCGTCGCGGGGCTTTCCCAAAATCTCGCCGTCCAGACAGACGACGGTGTCGGCGGCGACGACGATTTCGCCCTCGGCGGCCTGCACGGCCGCCGCCTTGCGCCGCGAAAGCTCGCGCACCAGCTTTTCCGGGTCGCGCTCGGCGCTTTGCTCGCCGCACCGGGCAACCCGGACGCAGAAGGGGATGCCCAGCTCGCGCAGAAGCTGGCTGCGGCGGGGCGACTGCGAGGCCAAAACAACCGTCTGCATGTCAGCGCACTCCCGTCGAGCCGAGGCCGTCCTGCCCGCGCTCGGTTTCGGACAGCGCCTGCTCGCGCAGCGCCGGACGGACAAAGGGGACGACGAGCAGCTGGGCGATGCGGTCGCCGTTTTGCACCGTGTAGCTTTCCGCACCCTGGTTGCTCAAAGCGACGAGCACCTCGCCGCGGTAGTCGGGGTCAATCAGCCCGACGCCGTTGGCAAGGCACAGCCCCGCGCGGCTGGCCAGCCCCGAACGGGCCATCACCAGCCCGGCGCACAGCGGCGGCAGCTCAATCGCAAGGCCGGTGGGGATCAAAGCGCGCCCCCCCGCCGGAATGGTGACCGGGCCTTCGAGAAAGGCGCGCAGGTCCATGGCGGCCGCCCCCCCGGTCTGGTATTCGGGCAGACAGGGCGTCTGCCCGCGGCGGGGCAGACGCTCGATTTTCATTTCGTGCATAAGGCCTTCTCCTTATTGTTTTATTCCACGCCGCGATAATACAGGCCCCGCGTGATGCGCTCGGGCGGACGTCCGCCGCCGTTTATATAGGCCTCGGCTACCTCGGCACATTCGTGGGCGTTTTCGGTGGTAAAGCACAGGCGCAGATGGCTGACGCCGAGGTTTTGCAAATCGCCCGGCTTGTCGGCCAGATAGAGCTTGTCGGCGTTGTACAGCGTGTTGCGGTGCCCGTTTTCCGGCATCAGCGGAAAGCGGCGGCCCGTTTTGTCGATGATGGCGGGCGAGCCGTCGCAGGTACATTCCCCAGTGTGGCGGCGGATGACGCAGTTTTCCGTCACCATCAGGGGCAGACGGCCGTAGGCGATAAGCTCGGTCGGCAGCGAATGGGACATGCCGCGCACCTGCGCCAGATTCATCTCAAAGGACAGCGTCGCCGAGGAAAGCCCGAGCGCCTTCAGCTCCTTCAGCGTCTGCGAGTTCATGACGTTGAGCCCGAAGTCGCCGCGCAGTTCAAAGCCCAGACCGCGCAGCAGGGCGGGGTGGGCCAGATTTCCGCACACCAGCGCCGAGACGCCGGCCTCCCGGACGCGGCGCAGCGCCTCGATCTGCTCCGGCCACTGGCTGTCGAAGGCGATGCGGTCGAGCACGGCGGCCATCTTCTGCCCGCGCCCGGTCAGCGCCGAAACGACGTCGCGGTGCCGGTCCAGCTCGCGCAGGGGCAGATAAAGGCAGTCGGGGCGCAGGTCGAGCAGCCGCGGCGTCACCTGCTCCAGCCGGACAAAGGAGAAAATGTACCCCGGCGGACCCTCGTGCCCGCCGCGGTGCAGCCCCGGCTCCCACAGCCCGGCCCTGCGCTCGGGCGCCTTCTGCCGCACCGTCTCCAGCCCCTCAAGGCAGCGGCGGCGCAGCGCGTTGACGGCGCTCATGGGCACGCGCAGCCCCTCGTCCAGCCCGATCGACAGGCTTTTCGGCGCAAAGACCGTGCCGCCCGTTTTGCGCAGGCCGCTT
>CAKUPI010000097.1 GCA_934675045.1 uncultured Eubacteriales bacterium | reverse complement strand
CACTATTTAATCGTACAATCTTTGATAAAGAGATATCAAATGGCGGCCTTTGGGCCGTCTGTTTCGCATCGGTTCTTTTTTTCACCAAAAGCTCACCCTCTGATTTGAACAACATGACCAACGTGCCGCGCAAACGGCTTTTTTTGTCTGTCTTTGCCGCGGCGGTTTTTTTCCTGTGCGCAAACAAAACGCAAACAAAAAAGGAATATAGATTGAAGAAGGAGAGAATCATGAACACCCAAGAATTGTACCAGACGGCAGACGCCATCCTGGAACGCTGCGGCAGAGAGGAACGCAATGTCATTGCGGTGCTGCAGGGCATCCAGGAGAAGTATCGCTATCTCCCCCGCGAGCTTTTCCCCTATCTGGCGGAAAAAATGGGCGTCAGTGAAGCCCGTCTTTACAGCGTCGCCACCTTCTACGAGAACTTTTCCCTGGACCCCAAGGGGCACTACGTCATCAAGGTGTGCGACGGCACGGCCTGCCATGTGCGCAAGTCGGCCCCCATTCTTGAGCGTCTGCGCGAGGAGCTGGGGCTTTCGGCGGGAAAAATCACCACCGACGACCTGCTCTTCACCGTCCAGACGGTCGCCTGTCTGGGCGCGTGCGGTCTGGCTCCGGCCCTGACTGTCAACGACAAAGTTTATCCCGCCATGACGCCCGACAAGGCGTCGGAGCTTCTGAAGCAACTGAGGGAGGCCAGATAACATGCTGAAAACACGACAGGAGCTTCAGGCGCTCCGCCAGACCTACCAGACCGCCGCCGCCGCACAGGAGAAAAAGATTCTGGTGTGCACCGGCACCGGCTGCGTTTCTTCCGGTTCTCTCGACATTTACGCCCGCCTGCAGGAGCTGATGGCCCAGCGCGGCATCCCCTGCTCCCTCGAGCTGACCAAAGAGCCCCACAGCGACGCCGTCCGCGTAACCAAGAGCGGCTGCCCGGGCTTTTGCGAAATCGGGCCGCTGCTGCGCATCGAGCCGCAGGGCTGGCTTTACACCAAGGTCAAGGTGTCCGACTGCGAGGAGATCGTCGAGCGCACCATTGAAAAGGGCGAGCTCGTCGAGCGCCTTGCCTACCATCAGGACGGCAAGGTCTACGCTGAGAAGAATCACATCCCCTTCTATCAGAAGCAGCAGCGCGTCGTGCTCGAGCACTGCGGCGACTTTGATTCCGACTCCATCGGCGAATATCTGAGCCTGGGCGGCTACCGGGCCTTTGAAAAGGCGCTGTTTGACATGCAGCCCGCCGAAATCGTGCAGGAAATCGTCGATTCCGGCCTGCGCGGCCGCGGCGGCGGCGGCTTTGTCACCGGCACCAAGTGGAGCCAGGTCGCCCGCCAGAAGGCCACCCCCAAGTACATCGTCTGCAACGGCGACGAGGGCGACCCCGGCGCCTTCATGGACCGCTCCGTGATGGAGGACGACCCCCACCGCATGCTCGAGGGCATGATGATCGCCGGCCTGGCCTGCGGCGCCTCGGAAGGCTACATCTACGTCCGCGCCGAGTACCCCATGGCCGTCAAGAAAATGTCCAACGCCATTGCGCAGGCCACCGAGCTGGGCCTTTTGGGCGACAACATTCTGGGCACCGGCTTCTCCTTCCACATGCACATCAACTGCGGCGCAGGCGCCTTTGTCTGCGGCGAGGGCTCGGCGCTGACCGCCTCCATCGAGGGCAAGCGCGGCATGCCCCGCGTCAAGCCGCCCCGCACGGTGGAGCACGGCCTGTTTGACAAGCCGACCGTCCTCAACAACGTCGAGACCTTTGCCAACGTGGCCAGCATCATCCTCAACGGCTCCGGCTGGTTCACCGGCATCGGCACCGAAAAAAGCCCCGGCACCAAGACCTTTGCCCTGACCGGCAACATCGTCAACGCCGGCCTCATCGAGGTGCCCATGGGCACCACCCTGCGCGAGGTCATCTTCGACATCGGCGGCGGCATCCGCAACGGCAAAAAGTTCAAGGCCGTGCAGATCGGCGGCCCCTCGGGCGGCTGCCTGACCGAAAAGGACCTTGACCTGCCGCTGGACTTCGACTCGCTGAAAAAGGCCGGCGCCATCATCGGCTCGGGCGGACTGGTCGTCATGGACGAGGACACCTGCATGGTCGAGGTCGCCCGCTTCTTCATGCATTTCACCCAAAACGAGTCCTGCGGCAAGTGCGTGCCCTGCCGTGAGGGCACCCGCCGTATGCTGGAGGTGCTGGAGCGCATCGTCGCCGGCAAGGGCCGCGACGGCGACATCGAGCTGCTGCTCGAGCTGGCGGACACCATCACCAACACCGCCCTGTGCGGTCTGGGCAAGACGGCCGCGCAGCCTGTCGTCAGCACCATTCAAAACTTCCGTGACGAATACGAGGCGCACATTTATCAAAAGCGCTGCCCGACTGGCAACTGCCGCAAGCTCAAGCGCATTTACATTGATTCTGCTGTGTGCAAAGGCTGCTCCAAGTGCGCGCGCGGCTGCCCTGTCGGCGCCATTTCCGGCACCCTCAAACAGCCCTTCGTCATCGATCAGGAAAAATGCATCAAGTGCGAGGCATGCGTTGACACCTGCCCGTTCCATGCGATCAAGGAGGACTAACCCATGGCCAACAAAGAAACAATGACGATAGACGGCATCACCGTAGAACTCAACGGCGAAAAGAACCTGCTTGAACTCATCCGCAAGGTCGGCATCGACCTGCCGACCTTCTGCTACCACTCCGAGCTTTCCGTGTACGGCGCCTGCCGCATGTGCATGATCGAAAACGACCGCGGCGGGCTGGAAGCCGCCTGCTCGACCCCGCCGCGCGCCGGCATGAACATCCGCACCAACACCGAGCGCCTGCGCAAGTACCGCCGGGTCATTTTGGAGCTTCTGCTCGCAAACCACTGCCGCGACTGCACCACCTGCGAAAACAGCGGGCAGTGCAAGCTGCAGGACCTGGCCAAGCGCTTCAACATCGAGGGCGTGCGCTTCCCCAACACGGCGGCCGAGCCCGCCATCGAGTCCTCGAGCGTCAGCATCGTGCGCGATCAGCACAAGTGCATCCTGTGCGGCGACTGCGTGCGCATGTGCAACGAAATCCAGAATGTCGGCGCCATTGACTTTGCCCACCGCGGCAGCAAAATGACCATCAGCACCGCCTTTGAGATTCCCCTTGCCGAATCCCCCTGCGTCGGCTGCGGCCAGTGCGCCGCCGTCTGCCCCACCGGCGCCATTGTCATCAAAAACGACGTGGACAAGGTGTGGAAGGCCCTGGACGACAAAGACGTCAAGGTCAGCGTGCAAATCGCCCCGGCCGTCCGCGTCGCGCTCGGGCAGGCCTTCGGGCTTCCCTCGGGCGAAAACTCCATGGGCAAAATCGTGGCCGCGCTGCGCCGCATGGGCTTTGACAGCATCTTCGACACCTCGACCAGCGCCGACTTGACCGTTTTGGAGGAATCCAACGAGCTGGCCGAGCGTCTGGCCGAGGGCGGGCACGACATGCCCCTTTTCTCCTCGTGCTGCCCGGCGTGGGTCCGCTTCTGCGAGACCAAGTACCCCGATCTCATGCCCAACGTGTCGAGCTGCAAGAGCCCCATGCAGATGTTTGCCGCCGTCATCCGTGAGCAGGAGCGCACCTCGCGCCGCCGCCACGTCCACGTCGCCGTCATGCCCTGCACCGCCAAGAAGTTCGAGGCCGTGCGCGACGAGTTCAAGCTCGACGGCGCGCCCGATGTCGACTATGTCCTGACGACGCAGGAGCTCATCCGCATGATCCGCGAGGCCAACCTTGTGTTCTCCGATCTCGAGCCCGAGGCCGTCGACATGCCCTTCGGCACCATGACGGGCGCCGGCGTCATCTTCGGCGTCACCGGCGGCGTCACCGAGGCCGTTCTGCGCCGCCTTGCCTCTGACAAGAGCAACGCCGGGCTGATGAGCCTGGCCTACACCGGCGTCCGCGGTCTGGAGGGCGTCAAGGAGACAACCATCGAGGTCGGCGGCAGCCCGGTCCGCATCGCCATGGTCAGCGGCCTGAACAACGCCTCCAAGCTCATCGACCGCATCCGCGCCGGCGAGCACTTCGACTTTGTCGAGGTGATGGCCTGCCCCAACGGCTGCATCAACGGCGGCGGCCAGCCGCCCGTCCCCGCGGCCGAAAAGGCGCAGCGCAGCGCCGGTCTGTACGCCGCCGACAAGCTGTGCAGCATCAAGCGCTCGGAAGAAAACCCCCTCATGATGTCGCTGTACAACGGCATTTTAAAGGGCCGTGTGCATGAGCTTCTGCACGTTCATTACGGCGCCGGAGAGGAGAAATAAGTATGGTGGAAATCAACGTCTGCATCGGTACGGCCTGCCATCTGCGCGGCTCTTACAACGTCGTGCAGACCTTTCAGCAGCAAATCGAGCACCATGGGCTGCATGACAAAGTCGCGCTCAAGACCTCGTTTTGCATGGGCGACTGCCAAGGCGCCGGCGTGGCCGTTTCGGTCAACGGCCAGCACCACAGCATCGAAGCCGTTCAGGCGGGCGGGTTCTTCCGCTCCGTCATTCTGCCCCTTGTTCGTTAAACGCAACTGACAACGCGCGGCGGCGTGCCAAAGGGCGCGCTGCCGCGCACTGCTATGGAGGGAATTGTTATGCTGACCGTTTCCGTATGTATCGGCAGTGCCTGTCACCGCCGCGGCTCCTACGCCATCCTGACCCGGCTCAAGGCGCTGGTCGCCGAGCGCGGGCTGGGCGACCGCATCAGCGTGGTGCCCATGTTCTGCATGGGCGAGTGTCAAAACGGCGTCAGCGTCAAGGTGGGCGACAAGCTGCACCTCGGCATGACGTGCGACAACGCTGACCTTCTGTTCGAGCAGACGGTGCTGCCGCTGCTTAACTGAAGCCGGGGGTCAACCGCTATGGGTATTCTTCAGTTTGAAAGCATCAGCTGCCGCGACTGCTGCAAGTGCATCGGCGTATGCCCCGTCAAGTCCATCGAGGTGCGCAACCATCAGGCCATGGTGGTCGAGCGCGACTGTATCCTGTGCGGCAGCTGCACGGTGGTCTGCCCCCAGCACCTCAAGCACGGCAAAAGCGGCGTCGGCCGCGTGCAGGAGCTTCTGCATCAGGGCCGGACGGTCATCGCCAGCGTCGCCCCCTCGTACGCGGCCTGGTTTTCCGGGTGCGGCTTCGGCGCGCTGCGGAAGGCCCTTTTGCAGATGGGCTTTTCCGACGCCGCCGAAACGGCCGAGGGCGCCTATGTCGTCAAAACGGCCTACGAGGAGCTTGTCCGCAGCTCCGGCGGCCGCGCCATCGTCACCTCCTGCTGCCCGACGGTCAACGCCTATGTGCAAAAGCACTGCCCCGAGGCGCTGCCCTGCCTTGCGCCGGTCGTCACGCCGCTGCAGGCCCACGCGCGGCTCATCCGCGAAAAGACGCCCGGCGCCGCCGTCGTCTTTATCGGGCCATGCCTGTCCAAAAAGGACGAGTGCCTGCAAGACCCCGACAACCTCGCCTGTGCCCTGACCTTTGACGAGCTGGAGGACTGGATGCACGAAAAGGGGGTCGCCGTCGACCCCGCGGCCGAGGAAAAGCACTACCTGTCCCGCTTCTTCCCCGTGTCCGGCGGCATTTTAAAGACCATGTCCAAGCAGGAAGGCCGGCGGTATCTGGCCGTCGACGGCCCGGAAAACTGCATGTCGGCCCTGCACGACGCCGCGGCCGGCAAGCTGGACGGCTGCTTTGTCGAAATGAGCTTCTGCACCGGCGGGTGCATCGGCGGCCCCGCCTTCCGCTCGCGCAGGCTGTCGCTGGCCGTCTCCGGCCTGCACATAGCCGAGGACGCCGTGGGCGGCGGCCGCACGGAAAGCGAAGGCCCGGCTCCCGATTTTGACCTGCCCGCCCCCCGCGGCATGACGGCCGCCTTCCGCGACCAGCAGGTCTGCTACCCCATGCCGACCGAGGCGCAGATTGCCGCCATCTTTAAAAAGATGGGCAAGGAAAGCCCCGAGGACGAGCTCAACTGCGGCATGTGCGGGTACCCCTCCTGCCGCGACAAGGCCATTGCCGTGCACATGGGCCGCGCCGAAATCACCATGTGCATGCCCTATATGAAAAAGCGCGCCGAGTCGCTTTCGGACAAAATCATCAACATCACCCCCAATGCCGTCCTCGCCGTTGACATGTACCTCAAGGTACAGCAGATCAACACGGCGGCCTGCGAGCTTTTTTCCACCGTGCCCGAGGACGTGCTGGGCCAGCCGGTCAGCCGGCTGATGGACGAGTTTGATTTTGTCGACCTCATTTCCTCCGGGCGGCAAAGCTCGCAGAAATACGCCTTTTTGGCCGAGTACAACCTGTACCTGCACCAATCCTTCCACTACGACCAGAGCAGCGGCATCATCATCTGCATCATGAAGAACATCACCCGCGAAAAGCAGAAGCAGAGCCAGCTCAAGCAGCACAAGGCGCAGGTGGCCAGCATGGCCGACGACATCGTCGAGCGCCAGCTCCACCTCGTCCATGAAATCGCCTCGCTGCTGGGCGAGTCGGCGGCCGAAACCAAAATCGCCGTCTCCGAGCTCAAAGAGGCCGTCATGCTGGAAAACGAGGAATAACAAGCGATGGAAAATCTGTATATTGACTGCGGCCGATGCAGCGTCAACAAGCACGACGAGTCGCTGTGCGGCGACTCGTTCAACCTGCTGCGCTCGGACGACACGCTGACCGCCGTTTTGTCGGACGGGCTGGGCAGCGGCGTCAAGGCCAATATCCTTTCAACGCTGACGGCCACCATTCTGTCGACCCTTCTGGCGCGGCGCCTGCCCGTCGAGGAGTGCGTCGACACCATGGCCAGCACCCTGCCCATGTGCAAGCAGCGCAAGCTGGCCTATTCCACCTTCACGGCCCTTCAGGTGGACGGGCTGCGCGCCCGGCTCATCCAGTTCGACAACCCGCACGCCATTCTTCTGCGCGGCGGCAAGTCCAAAAAATACAGCACGCAGGTCTACTTCAG
>CAKUPI010000096.1 GCA_934675045.1 uncultured Eubacteriales bacterium | reverse complement strand
GGTAAAGAGAGTGGCTACCGCTCACCCAGACGTTCAGATTTACGTCGCGCATTTCGCCGACGCTCCGCTTAACGAACACGGATATATAGTAACGGCGTTCGGCGACGCGGGCGACCGCATTTTCGGCACCAAATAAAAAGGCTCTTTGGCGCCCTTCCGGCGCTGAAAAGGCCGGCAATCCGTGCGGATTGCCGGCCTTTTTTTGTCTTTATGCCTTTAAAATATCGTACACGGTGCCGCAGAAGATTTTGACGGCGTTCGGCAGCACCTGCTCGCCGAAGTCAAAGCGCCGGCTGTGGGCCGGACCGGCCTCGCTCGTCAGCACGCGCATGAAGGTGGCCTGCCCGCCCCGCGCCTGCACGCGGTTCATCATGTAGGAAAAATCCTCGCTGCCGCCGTTTTTGCTGCACAGGGTATCCGACACCGGCAGCTGCAGGTTTTCGCGGCACACGCGCGCCACGCGCTCGGCAAGCGCCCTATCGCTGCTGAGCGAATCGGCCGCCCCCATCAGGCGCAGCTCGCAGGTGCAGCCGTGCATTGCGGCGGCGTTTTGCAAAACGGCGGTGGCATACTCGGTCATAAACCGGTTGATCTCCGTCGTCTCGCCGCGCACCTCAATTTCCATCGCGGCCTCATCGGCAATGACGTTGCGCCCGCTGCCCGCCGTCACCCTTCCTACGTTGACGCGGGTTTCCCCCTCGCCGTGGCGGGGGATGGCGTACAGGTTCAAAACGGCCGTCGCCATCGCCAGCATGACGTTTTTGCCCAGGTGCGGCGAACCGCCCGCGTGGGCCGATTTCCCATGAAACACGACGTCGTATTTGCTGGTCGCCAGCGACCCGTAGCTGCCGGGAATGACCACGGCCCGCTCCTGCGGCTTCTTGGCCGAAATGTGCGAGCCCAGCAGGTACTGCACGTCGTCAAGATGTCCCTTTTCGACGATGGCCCGGGCGCCGCGGACCCCTTCTTCGGCCGGCTGGAAAATGAGCTTGACCGTGCCGCGCAGGCTGCCGCGCAGCTCCATGAGCACGCGGGCGACGCCCAGGCCGATGGCGGCGTGGCCGTCATGGCCGCAGGCGTGCATGGCGCCTTCGTTGACCGACGCAAAGCCCTCCCGCGCGGGCAGGTGCCCGGTGTCGCTCTCTTCAAACACGCCGAGGGCGTCGATGTCAAAGCGCATGGCGACCGTCGGGCCCTCGCCGCAGTGCAAAAGGCCGATGACGCCGGTCATGCCGCCCCGCGTGCGCTGCACAAACTCCGGGTCGGCCCCCTGCTCGGCGGCGCGGGCGTACTGCCGCTCCAGCACCTCGTCCGCGGGCACGCCCATGCGCGCCTCGCGCGCGCACACCTCGTCGCCCGTCAGCACCTCATACCCAAGCTCGGTCAGCCGCCGGGCGATGATCGACGACGTGCGCATTTCCAGCCAGCCGGGCTCGGCGTACTTGTGAAAATCACGGCGGAAGGCCGAAAGCTCCTCTTGCATTCCGTCGGCCAGCGCCGCTATTTGCCGGTAAATTTCCATGCTGCTTCCTCCCTTATTTGCCCGGCCGGATCACGCCGACGCCGTTTTCCACGGCAATCTCCGTGCCGTAGGGCGCCGACAGCCGGGCCAGATAACGCAGAACCTCCTCATCCCCCGTCAAGACCGGCACGCCCTTTTGCGAGCGGGCCTTGTCCATGCCGAGCGAGACGGGATACAGTCGCACCTCGGTGACGGCGCCCTCCTCCATCGTCCAGCCGGCGAGGACGGAAAACCAGATTTCGGGCTGCGTGCCGTAGCCGGCCGTGCCGTTTTTGCTGCGGTTGTCCATGTAGGCGCCCACCTTGGTGTCCAGCGGCATGCCCCGGTTGGCGTAAGCGTCCCACGGCTGATATTCGACCGTTTCGGTCTCAAAAATAAAGTTGCCGAGGCTGTACAGAATCAGCCCGCCCCGGTAGCACTCGATGCCGCGCAGCTCGTGCGGCCCGTGCCCGATGACGGCCTGCGCGCCGGCGTCGACGCAGCGGTGGGCAAAGCTTTCGATAAACTGCGCCGGCACCGTCGTGTCCTCGGCGTCGCACTCGTGGGCGTGCAGGCTGACCAGCACGACGTCGGCCTGACGGCGGGCTTCTCGGATTTCCGCCTCGATGCGCGCCATGTCCTGCTCGTCGGGAAGGCTTTCCACCCAGCAGCGCTCGTCGCGCACAAAGGATGCGCCGCCCAGCGACAGCGTCCCCTCGCGGGGCGGATTGGCATAGCCGAGGCGCACCGAGCGCTCCTGTCCGGCGTTGATTTTGGTCACGGCGGCCAGCTCTTCGGCCATGGCGAAGCGCGGGGGGTCAAGGTGGTAAATCTTGCGGTAGCGCAGCGGGTTCAGGCCCGGACGGCCGGGCAGGTCGGCCGACTGCGCGCCGGCCATGGCCGATCGGTCAAAGCTCGAACAGACGCCGATGAGCGCCACGCGCGCCCCCTTTGCCTCGATGTAGCAGGGCTTGGACGCCTCGCCCAGCGTCGCCCCCGTTCCCGCAAAGGGCATGTCGCGCTCGCGCAGGTTGCGGATGGTGGCCAGCACCCCGCCGTGGCTGTAATCGCAGGAGTGGTTGTTGGCCGTGTTGAAGAGGTTGAAGCCGTACGAGCGGATATCGTTCAGCGTGCGCGGATCGGCCATGGCCCAGGTTCCGCCGCTGACGGCGGCTGGCACGCCCTCCTTGTTGTGAAAGGTCATCTCCAGATTGACAAAGCGCACGTCGTGCTCTGTGACGCAGTCCCGCACCCCTTCAAAGCCCTCGTAGCCGCCCTCGGGGAAGCGCCGGGTGATAAAGGCGTCCCCGGCCGCGACAAAGGTCGTTTTTTTCATGGTTCTTCCTCCTTTTCTCAACGGCGCGCCCCGCGCCGTGTTCGCTGTCTACCCGCGGTAAAACTCCGGCACCTGCTGCCGGTGGTACTCCCTGATCTCCTGCTGAAAGGCCCGGCTTTCGAGAATGTCGCAGCCGGTCATGGCAAGTCCCTTGGCCCCCTTGAGGCAGACCTCGATGGCCTCGGGCGTCGCGGCGCGGTCGGCGTACGCCGCCGTGTGGGCCGCCACCGTCTCATCGCCGGTGATGGTCAGATAGTCGTGGATGGCGGGGATTTTGATGGACACGTTGCCGATGTCCGACGAGCCGTACTGCTTGCTCGGGTCGGGCCAGTGCATGGCGACCCCCTGCGATTCCATATTGTCCTTAAAGGCCTGGTTCATCGGCCGGTTGGGATAGCGCTCGGCCGCAATGTCCTCGACGGTCACCTCGGCCCGCGCCCCCGTCAGCGCCTCGGCGTTTTTGACGCACCGGGCGATCAGCCCGTTCAGCTCCTCGACGCGCTTCATGGTTTCCGCGCGCACACAGAAGGAGCATTTGGCGTAGGCCGGAATGATGTTGGAGGCCGTGCCGCCGTGCAGAATGACGCCGTTGATGTTGTCCTGCGGCTCAAAGGTGGGCCGCATCATGTCGATTTGCTGAAAAAGGCTGAGGACGGCGCTCAGGGCGTTGACGCCGCACTGCGGCACCGAGGAATGTGCCCCCTGCCCGTGAAACTCGACGTCGATGCCGCACGCCGCGCGTCCGCCCCGCCCCACAAGGTTGGCCCCGCCCGACGAGGGGTGCATCATCAGCGCGAAGTCGACGTCGTCAAAGGCCCCCGCCCGGAGCAGCTTGACCTTGCCGGAGCCGCCCTCTTCGGCCGGCGTGCCGATGAGGCACACGTTGCCCTGAAGCTCATCGATAACGGCGGCCAGCCCGAGAAATGCGCCGGTCGAGCAGGCGGCGATCAGGTTGTGGCCGCAGCCGTGACCGCAGCCGTTGAGGGCGTCGTATTCGGCCAGAAAGGCCACGGTCGGGCCGCCCTCTTTCCCCTTTGCGTCGGCGCGGAAGGCCGTCGGCAGGCCGCCGTATCCCTTCTGCACCGCAAAGCCGTGCTTTTCCAGCACGGCGCCGATAAAGCCGACGGCCTTGAACTCTTCAAAGCCCAGCTCGGGGTTTGCGTGGATTTCTCTGGCCAAATCGCCGATTTCTGCCGCGACGCTGTCGATATACCGCGTGATTTTGCTTTTTCTCTCTTGCATGCTCCGCTTCCTTTCCTCCGCCGCCCTTGCTTCCGGGCCGCGCTTTGCTTTCAGTATACCATACTTCCGCCCGGTTTTGTGGATTTTTTCTGCGGCAAAAAGAGCGGCCGTCCCCGCGGAACAGCCGCCCTTTTCAGGCTTTCTTATTCTTTTCCAAGACCGCGGGCCACCATTTCGGTGACGGCGAAGGTGGCGACGTCGTCGGCGTACTTTCCGGCGCCGAAGCCGGCGTCATACCCGAGCTCCTTGGCCAGCTCGTGCGAGATGCGCGCGCCGCCGCAGCACAAAATGACGCGGCTGCGCAGGCCCTCGGCCTCCAGCAGCTCGACCAGCTCGGTCAGGTTGTGAATGTGCACGTCCTTCTGCGTCACCGTCTGCGACACCAGCAGCACGTCGGCGTTCAGCTCGCGCGCCTTGCTGATGAACTCCTCGTTGGTGACCTGGCTGCCCATGTTGTACGCCTCGATCATCTCGTAGCGCTCCAGACCGTAGTGGCCGGCAAAGCCCTTGCGGTTCATGATGGCGTCGATGCCGACGGTGTGGGCGTCGGTGCCCGTCGACGCGCCCAGCACGACGACCTTGCGGCCGATATGGCTGCGGATGTACTCGTTGACCTCCTCCATTTCCATCGTTTCCGTCTCGACTTCCTGCACCTGAATGGCGGTGTAGTCCACCGAATGCTGGCACGAGCCGTATACGACGTAAAAGGTAAACTGGGCGTCCAGCGCCTGCCGGTGAGCCACCGACGGATCGGCGATTCCCATTTTTTTGGCCATCAGGCGGGCCGCTTCGGCGCCCTTTTCATCGTTTTTGACGGGCAGGGTGAAGGAAAGCTGCACCTTTCCGTCGTTCATGGTGTCTCCGTACGCGCGCACCGCGCTGAGATCGAGTGTTTTGTCAAAATCGTTTTTGCTGACGTTGTACAGTCCCGAGCTCATGCCTGCCGTCCCCCTTTCATCAGCGGAATAAAGGGATTCATATACCCCGGCAGCTTGGGAACGACGCCGGCTAGGCCCTTTCCGCCGTCCTGCGGACGCTTGATGTCGGCAAAAATGCCCTTTTCCAGCGTCTGGAACAGCCCGAGGCCCTCGATTTCGCGCAGCAGCGAGGCGGCTTTTTCCAAAACCTCGCCGGCGCGCGACTGCACAATGCCGCCCTTTTTGAACTCAAGCTCGCTGCCCAGGTCGGCCATCGTGCGGAAAATGTACTGCGCGTTTTCGATGGACAGCGCGCGGTCCGACATAAACGGGGTGTGAATGGCCTCGGTCATCATGCCGAGCAGGTGAATCTTCTGCCCGGTCAGAATGGTGGTGATGTTAAAGAGGGCGTCCTGCACGTGGCCGCGGAAAATGTTGCCCGTCATAAACTTGGTGGGCGGCATGTACTTGAGCGGCGCGCGCGGGAAGATCTCGCGGGCCATCTGCGCCTGCGCCAGCTCAAAGAGGAAGCCGTTTTCCACGTCGGGGGAAATTTCAAAGGCGTGTCCCAGCCCCATCTGCTCCTCGGGCAGCCCGGCCTGAAGGGCAAACTGCTCGTTTAAGAACTGGCTGGCCAAAACGGTGTGCGCCTCTTCGACGGCGTCGGCCGTCGTCAGGTAGTTGTCCTCGCCGGTGTTGATGACGACGCCGGCGTAGCCGTTGATGACGCGGGAGAAGTACTGGTCCACGATGGTGCGCTGCATGTTGATGTCGCGGAAGAGGATGCCGTACAGCGCGTCGTTGAGCATAACGTCCAGCCCCTCGAGCGCGCCCATGGCGGCGATCTCGGGCATGCACAGGCCGGAGCAGTAGTTGCACAGGCGGATGTAGCGCCCTTCCTTCTCGCCGACCTCGTCGAGCGCCGCGCGCATCAGACGGAAGTTTTCCTGCGTGGCGTAGGTGCCGCCAAAGCCCTCGGTCGTCGCGCCGAAGGGGACATAGTCCAAAAGCGACTGGCCGGTGGTGCGGATGACGGCAATGACGTCGGCGCCCTGCGCGGCCGCCGCCTTGGCCTGCACGATATCTTCATAAATGTTGCCGGTCGCCACAATGAGGTAGAGCCAGGGTCCTGCCTTTTCGCCGCCGTGCGCGGCGATAAAGTCCTCGCGCCGCTTGCGGCGCGCCGCAATGCGCTCCATCGCGTCGGTGACCGGCGCGCGCAGCGCCGCTTCAATCTCCGACCCGTCATGCAGCGGCAGCGCCGTCAAGTCGAGCCGGCCCTCGGCCACCTCCTGCGCGATGCTCTGCGCGTCAAGCCCCGTTTCCGCCATGGCGTTGCCCAGCCAGAAGGCCGCGCCCTGTCCCAGACCGTCCTTTTCGAGCAGGTGGTCAACAATGACGTTGGGCAGCGGCACATCGTCGCGGTTGACAAGGTCGATGCCGAGCAGACGGCAGACGGCGCGCTCGACGGTGACGGTGGTGTGCAGATCGATGTAGCTCTGCACATCGTCGGCGACAAAACGCGCCGACGCCCGCGCCTGCTCAATGAGGCGCGGGTCCAGCGAAAGTTTGCTCTGCATCTTACTCCTCCCGGTGCCGCTGGTTGCGGGCCAGGCCGACCGGCTCCAGCGCAAGCTGCGCTCCCTGCTCCAGTCCGGCCACACCGATGAGTTCCGATTTTTTCTCGCCGCGGCAGACCTCGCACTGGCAGGTCTCGCGGTAGTTTTCCGGCTCGGTATAGGTGGTGATAACCCCTTCGAAGTTGCGCAGAATCACGCGGTGGGCGCTCTGCGAAATGACGTAGTTGGGCATGACGGGCGTCTTTCCGCCGCCGCCCGGGGCGTCGACGACAAAGGTGGGCACGCAGTAGCCCGAGGTGTGGCCGCGCAGGCCCTCGATGATTTCAATGCCCTTGGCGACCGGCGTGCGGAAGTGCTCAAGGCCGTAGGAGAGGTCGCACTGATAGATGTAGTAGG
>CAKUPI010000095.1 GCA_934675045.1 uncultured Eubacteriales bacterium | reverse complement strand
CAACGACCTGAGCTTTATTCTGCATCGTAAGGAGACGATGGGGATTGTCGGCGAGACCGGCGCCGGCAAGACAACGCTTGCGTTATCCATTTTGCAGCTTTTGCCTGAACGCACTGGACAAATCACACAAGGTGACATCCTGTTTGACGGTGAGCTGCTCACAAAATATACCGACGCCGACATGCGCGCTGTGCGCGGCGAACGGATATCCATGATTTTTCAGGACCCGATGACCAGTCTGAACCCGGTTCTGACCGTTGGAAAACAAATTGCCGAATCCCTGACTCTGCACAACGCAGCGCATCGCACCAAAGAGCAGATCGAGGCGCGCGTTGATGAGCTTTTAGAGCTTGTCGGCATTCCCGCGCAGCGCAAAAACGAATACCCTCATCAATTTTCCGGCGGCATGAAACAGCGTGTTGTCATTGCCATTGCACTGGCCTGCGACCCCGAACTGCTCATTGCCGACGAGCCGACAACCGCTCTGGATGTAACCATCCAGGCGCAGGTTCTGGCCATGATGCTCAGGCTCAAACGTGAACTGGGCACTTCCATGATCATCATTACCCATGACCTTGGTGTGGTTGCCGAAACCTGTGACAGCGTCGCCATTATGTACGCCGGCGAAATTGTCGAGATCGGAACGGTTGAAGACATTTTTGAAGGTCCGTGCCACCACCCCTATACCGCCGGGCTGTTTGCGTCGATCCCCGATCTGGACGTCGCATCCGACCGTCTGTCCCCCATCGAAGGCATTATGCCCGATCCGACCGACCTGCCGAACGGGTGCAAATTTCATCCCCGCTGCCCCTATTGCACGGAAATCTGTCAAAACGTTCCGCCTGTTGATACCGTTATCCGCAGCGGCCATTTGATCCGCTGTCATAAAATTGCCCAGGAAAGGAAAGTGCAGGCATGAGTGGAAGTTTATTGGAAACCATCGGTTTAAAAAAATATTTCAAAACCTCCAAGGGCCTGCTCCATGCTGTGGACGATGTCAATTTACAGATTGCGCGTGGAGAGACCGTTGGTGTTGTAGGCGAATCCGGCTGCGGAAAGTCCACCCTGGGCCGCACGGTGCTTCGCCTGATTGACGCCAGTGCGGGAAAAGTTATTTTTGACGGCCAGGACATTCTGCGCTATAATAAAAAGCAAATGAAGTCTTTGCGCCGTCAAATGCAGATCATTTTCCAAGACCCCTATTCCAGTCTCGACCCCCGTATGAGCGTTTCCGACATTATCGCCGAGCCCATGACCATCACGCCCGGCTTTGGAAGCAAACAGGAAATTCGCAGCCGCACCGCCCAACTGATGCAGACGGTCGGCCTTGCGGCCCGTCTTGCCGACGCATATCCTCACGAGCTGGACGGCGGCCGGCGCCAGCGAATCGGTGTTGCCCGCGCGCTGGCTCTCAACCCGAAGTTTATTGTTTGCGACGAGCCGGTTTCTGCACTGGACGTGTCCATTCAGGCGCAAATCCTCAATCTTTTGATGGATTTGCAGGATGAGCTGGGCCTGACGTACATGTTTATCACCCATGATTTGAGCGTTGTCAAGCACATTTCCGACGAAATCATTGTCATGTATCTGGGCCAGTGCGTTGAATCGGCGCCAACAGACGAGCTGTTCTCCAACCCGCAGCACCCCTATACCAAAGCGCTGCTTTCGGCCATTCTCAAGCCCAATCTTAAAAGCCGCGGCCGTGTCAACGATGTCATTCACGGTGAAGTGACCAGCCCGATAGACCCTGCGCCGGGATGCCGCTTTGCGCCCCGCTGTCCCTATGCCAGCGACAAATGCACCGGGCAGGATATCCCCTTGCAAAATACGGCGGAAAGGCACCGCACAGCCTGTGTTCTTTATCAGTAATTTGAAAGGTGGTTTTGTATGTTTACTCTGGAAGAATGTACCGTTGCGGACATTCAGCGCGCTTTTGAAACGGGAGAACTGACCTCGGAGCAGCTGACCCGGATGTATCTGGAGCGCATTGCGCGCATTGACCAAAGCGGCCCTTCGCTCAACTCCATCCTTGAAATCAATCCGGACGCGCTGCACATTGCGCAGGCAATGGACCGCCAGCGCCGGCAGGGCTCTGTTCGTTCCCCGCTGCACGGCATTCCCGTCATTCTCAAGGACAACATCAATACCTGCGACAAAATGCACACCAGCGCAGGCTCCTTGGCGCTGGCGGACAATTTTGCACCCTATGACGCTTCGATCGTCACGCGGCTTCGTGACGCCGGGCTGGTCATTCTCGGCAAGGCGAACATGACCGAGCTGGCCAACTTCATGTCCTATACCATGAAAAGCGGGTACTCGTCCCGCGGCGGGCAAGTCATAAACCCCTATAAGCCGGGCGCCGAGGTTTGGGGGTCCAGCACCGGATCGGCGGTCTCCGTATCGGCCAATCTGTGCGCGCTGTCGGTCGGAACGGAAACAAACGGGTCGATTATCGCGCCGGCCTTTATCAACGGCTGCGTGGGCATCAAGCCCACCATGGGCCTGATCAGCCGTCACGGCATCCTGCCCATATGCACCGCTCAGGACACGGCCGGCCCCATGGCCCGCACAGTGGCCGATGCCGCCGCACTGCTCAACATTTTGGCCGGAACCGATGAAAACGACCCGGCCAGCTGGTATATTGACGATAAAATCCCCTCTGATTATACGGATTTCCTGCGCACCGACGGCCTTTCGGGCTTGCGGCTCGGCATTAACTGGCACGGCGCCGAGCCCGACAGCTCCCTCATGTCCTTTACCGACGAACATCGCGCCCTGGCTCAGGCTGCCATTCAGGATATGAAAAAGGGCGGCGCCATTGTCGTCGATCCTGCCAATCTTTGCACCGAGCTTCCGGACCGCGATGTCATGCTCTACGAATTCCGGCAGTGCCTGAATGCTTATCTGGCCTCAACCAGCCCGGCGCAGCCCATACGGTCGCTGCTCGACATGATCCGGTTCTATTCAGAGCATCCCAAAGAAGGCCTCAAATACGGCATGAGCATTTTATTGGACGCGCAGCTTCTGGCCAGCCGTGCGCTGGCCGATCCTGCCTACATCGATGCCCGTATGAAGTGTATTGACCTTGCGCGGCATGGCCTTGATCGCGTTTTCTCGGAATACGAGCTGGACCTTTTGGTCACCCCGATGTTTTCCGGGCTTTCCCCCGTATCGGGCTATCCCTCCATCTGCGTGCCCGCCGGCTATTGCTCTGACGGTACCCCTTACGGGATCACCTTTATTGGCCGCGCTTATGATGAGCCCCGGCTGATCGCCGCCGCATATGCGTATGAACAAATCTCCCAGCGCCGGAAAAAACCGGTTTTCGCGGTATAAACAGCGGCTTTCAAATCGATTTTGCTTTTTCTCTACAGAAAGCAGACACTCTTTTCGAGTGTCTGCTTTTATCTTACCCTGTACAGTTTTTTTACTGATGCTGCCAATTCTATTCTTGCAAGACCTCGGTCATGTCCATTGTTTTCTGCTGCGGATCAGCGTCTTTCGTCCGGTTAAACTTCTCCCGTGTCACTTCCCTTCATGTCTTGATAAACCTTCCCGGCGTACCATGCCAAAAAGACATCCCTTGATTCTGCCTTTCCTCGCCAGTTCTATCAGCGTTTCGTCGGTTACCAACACATCGGCATGCAGGCCGATGCTGTCCTCGTACAGCTTCAGCGACCATCTTTGGTGCTGGCATAGACGTTTGTTTGATCGTGATCCAGCGTCAGCGTGATGTTCCCGGCTCGGGAAATGGCCTGTTCGAAGGCGCGCGGCTCGATTTCTTCCACCACCAAACCGTGCGGCGTCATAACCGGCCGGCTCTTTTTTTTCGGTGGCATTGACATACCCCGAGATGTGGGCGCCATCTGCTCTGATTTCTATTTTCATCATTTCGCCTCCTAAAAATGAGCAGCAAAAAGGCACACCGTTTCCGATATGCCCCACACTGCGGTATTCTGTTGTTCACTGTTATTCGTCATCCAACAGGTCTGCACCGTCATCTCCGGGCGGCAGCCCATCGGGCGTTATGCTGTCCCAGTATTCCACCAGTTCTTTCATCGTGGCTTCCGGACGAGCTTTTGCATAAGCCAGCATTTCATCTTCGTTTTCGTATTGCTCCGGCGCGTTTAAAAGGCAAAGAAGATACCCTTCCTCCTCATACGACATCTCCGCATCCGGCTCAGGCTCGTACCTGTCTCTTACCAGCTGTACCCATTCTGATTCTGCCTGTGCTGCCCTGTTCATTTTTTGCGCCCCCTCGCATTGGATTTTTGCCAGATTCTCGGCGGTCTTTGCTCAGCCCGGCCTGGTCTTATACATGATGGCCGCATTTTCCCCGGGAGAAAGCCACATAAACAGGCGATCCTCCTGAAATGTGGCGGTGACGTCATTTTCCCCAAGACCGTCTATTCTCCCGGCGCCGGGCTTTCCCGGCCCCATCAGGATACGGAACAGCGTGGCCTTGCCCATGCCGGAAAGCCCCATCGGGCAGTAGGTCTTGCCGGCCTCCCAGCAGCAATACAGAGAAACCGCAAGGGAGCGGACAGCAAACGCTGTCCGCTCCTTGCAAGGCACGGCGGAAGCCTGTGCCCCGTAGCCATTCGCCTTAAGCGGCGGGGAATTCGCTTATTTTGCCGGGTGAATGAGGCGCTTGCCGGCCTTGACGCCGGTGGCCTTTCCCTCTTCGACGGCCACCTTGCCGTTGACGAGCACCCAGCGGATGCCGGTGTTGGGGGCAAAGGGATGCAGGTAATCGTTGGTGTCGCCGATGGTCTCCCAGTCAAAGACGCAGATGTTGGCGTCATAGCCCTCGCGCAGATAACCGATGCCCGGCACGCCGCAGATCTCGGCCGCCATGCCGGTCAGGCGGTAAACGGCCTTTTCCATCGGCATCAGGTTGTTCTCGCGCACCAGACGCAGGTGTCTCGGCAGCGTGGCCATGCCGCGCGGATGGGCACCGCCCAGCTTTTCCGCCCCGTACCGAACCGGCTCGTGCCACCAGTCGCTGCCCGCTGTTATGTGCGGGTGGGCCAGAATACGCATCATATCCTCGTCGTTCTGCATAAAGAAGGCCGTGTGAACGCGCCCGGCGTTCTGCTCCAGCAGATCGTAGGTGGTTTCGTACGGGTCCCGGTTCCACTCCGCGGCCACGTCGGCCAGCGTCTTGCCGATGTGCTCCGGCGTCTTGAGCGCGCCCAGAATGAGGCAACCTTCAAAGCCGCAGTCGCGCAGGAAGTTTTCGCCCACCAGCCCGGCTTTGAGCACCTCGGTCACCTCGTCGC
Source organism: uncultured Eubacteriales bacterium (assembly GCA_934675045.1). Taxonomy (GTDB): domain Bacteria; phylum Bacillota; class Clostridia; order Oscillospirales; family Butyricicoccaceae; genus Ventrousia. The sequence continues at coordinate 1,769 of CAKUPI010000095.1, read as the reverse complement.
GGAAGGCGCGCTGCGACAGCTTTGCGACAAAGGCGTCGGGGCCTTCGGTCATGTACTGGGGCGGCATGGCGGAGATCAGGCCGGTGCAGCCGGCCGTGTACGGGTACTGATCGCCGGTGACGCGCACGCCGCGCGCATTGGCCTCGTCGATCATCTTCAGCGTCTGCACCGATTTTCCCTTGTTGTGCATGCCCGTCACCTTGCAGTGCGAGATGTGGACCGGGCAGCCGGCCTTTTCGCCGATTTCAATGGCCTCGGCCACCGCCTCAATCAGGGTGTCGCCCTCGCCGCGGATGTGGCTGGTGTAAACGCCGCCGTACTGGGCGACCACCTTGGCCAGCTCGATCAGCTCGGGCGTTTTGCCGTAAATGGAGGGCGGGTAAATCAGGCCGGTGGAAATGCCGACGCAGCCGTTCTGCATTCCCTCGGCGACCAGCGCCTTCATCTGCTCCAGCTGCTCGGGGGTCGGCTCGGCGTCTGTATGCCCCATGACGCGGGCGCGCACGGTGCCGTGCCCGAGCAAAAAGGCCATATTGGTGCCCAGCTCCATGGTGTCGACGTATTGGCAGAAAGAGGTGACGGTATCGCACACTTTCATCATCTTTTCCGTGGGGAAGCCCTCGATCACCATTTCGGAATCTTTGAAAACGCCGGGATAGGAGGGTGCCGGCGACGAGCCGCACTGCCCCGCGATTTCACAGGTAGTGCCCTGCTCCAGGTAGTTAAAGGCGCTGGTGCCGGCCAAAAAGGTCGTGTCACCGTGCGAGTGGTTGTCGACAAAGCCGGGCGACACCACAAGCCCCTCGGCGTCGAGCACGCGATGGGCTTCTTCCTCGATCTTCGGTGCGATTTTGGCGATTTTGCCGTCCTTGACGGCGACGTCGGCGCGATAGGCCTTTTCCCCCGTGCCGTCGGCCACCAGACCGTTTTTGATGACAATGTCGTACATCTTGCATCCTCCTTTTGAATGTCCGTCAGAATCTATCCTCCAAAGGGGCCTCGGCCCGCTTCAGTACCAAACACTGGCCAGCATGGCGCGCCCGCGCGGCGAAACCCGGACGCGGCAGCTTTCCTCCTGCCTGAGACCGATGCGCAGGCAGCCGCCGGCGGGCACAATGCACCCTCCGCCCTCCCAGCGCACCGTGACCGGGTCGGGCGCGTACACCAGATGCGCGCACTGCGCAAAGCCCGCTTTTCCCGCAAGGGAGATCTCTCCCCCGCACAGCGGGCGCATGTCCCCCTCGCACCGGCCCTTGCGCAGCATCAGGTTGAAATCGACCGCCCGGCCGCGGCTTTCCACCGGCTGACCGCCGTCAAAGGAATAGGGCCGGCAGCAGCCCAGCTCCACCTCCTGCCCGCCTGCGATCGACAGCGTCAGCTCGCCGCCCAGCAGCGCGATGATGCGGTTGTAATCCGGCAGGCTGGTAAAGACCGAGCTTTCGCACTCGACGGTGGCCGAGCTGAGCCGCCACAAAAAATTGCGCTCGCGGTAGGCGCTCTCCGGCGGCCAGAGCGCGATCTCCGCCGTGCTCCCGCCGCTCCACCGGCTGACGGCGGGCGCGTGCAGCAGTTCTGCTTTCATGCTTGCTTCCTCCCCAATACGGCGCCGATGCTGTCGGTGATGGCCAGATCGGCGCGTTCGCTGACCCGCGTCGGTTCGCGGTTGATGAGCACCAGCCGCGAGCCGCGGTAATAATCGACCAGCGCGGCGGCCGGCCAGACGACGAGCGACGTGCCGCCGACGATGAGCATATCGGCCTCTTCTATGG
>CAKUPI010000094.1 GCA_934675045.1 uncultured Eubacteriales bacterium | reverse complement strand
TTCGGCCTTTGCCGTCCGCCCCCCTTGGGCGTGCGCCCGGCTTTACTTTTCCACCGTGTTCCCGCGCAGAAAATCGGCCCATTTTCTGCAATATTCCCGATTGAGATGTATGCCGTCAAAGGTGCTGCCCTCCGGCATACAGCCGTCGGCGTCCCGCAGCGCCGCGCCCACGTCAAGCCACACGACGTCGCGGCCCTCGATGGCCTTTTGGATGCATTTGTTGTACAGCGCCACCCGCGTGTTGTTGTACACCTCGTCCGACTCCGATTTCTCACGGCTGACGGGCGGCAGCGACTGCACGTAAATGACGGCGTCGGGGCATTTTTCGCGCAGCATGTCGAGCAGCTGGCCGTAATACTGAATAAAGCGGTCCTGGCTCTTCCACCCCAGCTCGTTGATGCCCAGCATGACGTATATTTTCCCAAACGTGCGCTTGTCGAGCGCGTCGGGGATGCTGACCTGCCGCCCGTCGAGCGTCACCACCGTTTTGACCAGCGCCGTGTTGACCATCAGCCCCTGCGCGGTGTAATAGGCGGCGTCGTCGATGCCGCCGTACAGCTCAAGGCCCTGCGTGCGCGAATCGCCGATAAAGAGCGCGTCGCTGAAATACCCGTCGCCAGCCGGTGCAAAGACCGGCTTTTCGGTCTGCTCCTCCGGCAGGGCGGGGTTTTCTTCCTCCGCCGGCAAAGCGGGGGGGTCCTCGGGCGCCCGCACGGCGGGTTTTTCTTCGGTCACCTGCGGCGCGGGGGGTGCTTCGGCCTGCACGGCGGGGCCTTCTTCGGCGGCCTGCGAGGTAAAGCCCAGACCTTCGGACGCCGGTCCGCCTGCCCAGGTCCCCTTCAGCAAAAGCCATCCGCCCACCGCCGTCAGCAGCCCGACGGCCGTCAGAAACCGTTTTCTTCTGCGCATACGCTCACCCCTCTTCCCGCCGCGGCGCTTTTTTATTGTACCGGATTCCCGACATGAAATCCACCGTTTCCCACAGTTTCCCGCGACCATTTTCCTGTAATTGCCTCCTCGCAATGTCACCCGAACCATTATTCACATGTTATTCATTTGATTATCTCTGTTTCGTGGGATATAATACCCTTACCACCAAAACGACAAGGAGATGCCCTATGGCCCTGTTTCAAAAGAAAGACCCCTTCGGCACCGGCGACGCCGCCCGGAAAAAGCCCCGGAGCCGCTTCCGCGTCATTCTGATCGGACTGCTCGTCACGCTGGCGGTCGGGCTTGTCTATTTTTACTTCGCCATGCCCGCCATCAACCTGCACGACCCGCAGTTTTACCTTTTTGCCGGCCTGCTGTGCGCCGTTTTCTGCCTGTGCTCGCTTTTCACCTCGGGCATGCGCCTTGAAACGGGCACGCCGCACGAGTATTTCGACTTTTTGAAAAAGCAGTGCAAGCTTCCCGTCTGTATCGTGCTGCTGCTCGCCGCCGTCTTTGTCGCCGGCCGTCTCGCTTCGCTGCCGCTCTTTCGCGCTTCGAGCTATCGCGACCTGCTGACGGTGCAGAGCGGCAATTTTTCCACCGACATCGCCGAAATTTCCTTTGACGAAATCCCCATGCTCGACGAGGGCTCGGCGCAGCGTCTGGGCGACCGCAAGCTGGGCGAGCTGGCCGACATGGTTTCGCAGTTCGAGGTCTCTGACGATTACACGCAAATCAACTGCCAGGGCCGCCCGGTGCGCGTCGCCCCCTTGCTGTACGGCGACTTTTTCAAGTGGCTCAACAACCGCTCCGAAGGTCTGCCCGCCTACATCCGCGTTGACATGGTGACGCAGCAGGCCGAGGTGGTTCGCCTTTCCTCGCTGGGTCTCGACGGCATCCGCTACTCGCCCAACGACCTTTTCGGCCGCCGTCTCGAGCGCCATCTGCGCTTTTTGTACCCGACTTTCATGTTCAGCGAGAGCACCTTTGAAATCGACGACTCGGGCCACCCCTACTGGGTCTGCCCCAAGCTGGAAAAAACCATCGGCCTGTTCGGCGGCACCGACATCAACGGCGCCGTGCTCGTCGACGCCATCACCGGCGAGGCGCAGTATTACAGCCGCGAGGAGATTCCCTCGTGGATTGACCGCGTCTACCTCGCCGACCTCATCGTCGAGCAGTACGATTACCACGGCATCTACGTCAACGGCTTTTTCAACTCGCTCTTCGGCCAGAAGGACGTCACCGTCACAACGAGCGGCTACAACTACATCGCCCTCAATGACGATGTCTTTATGTACACCGGCATCACGAGCGTCGGCGGCGACCAGTCCAACGTCGGCTTCCTTCTGTCCAACCAGCGCACCAAAGAGACCACCTTTTACTCGGCGCCCGGCGCCATCGAGGAATCGGCCCGCGACTCCGCCGAGGGCGTCGTGCAGGACCTGCGCTACACCACAACCTTCCCGCTGCTTTTGAACGTGGCCGGCGAGCCGACCTACTTCATGTCGCTCAAGGACGCCAGCCAACTCGTCAAGATGTACGCCATGGTCAACGTGCAGCAGTACCAGCTGGTGGCCACCGGCGCGACGGTCTCCGAATGTGAAAGCAACTACATCCGCCTTTTGGCGGAAAAGGGCATCGCCGCGCCGGAGCAGCTGCCGCAGACCGAGGAAAGCGGCGTAATTGAAGAAATCCGCACCGCCGTAATAGACGGCAACTCCCACTACTACTTCCGCCTGCGGGGAGACAGCTTCTTCTATTCTGTTTCCGCACAGGCCTGCCCCGAGGCCGTCCTTCTGAACGTCGGCGACCGCGTCACCGTTCAGCTGGGCGCCTCCGGCGAGGGCGACCTGCGCACCGCATTGTCCCTGACCCGGCGCTGAAGCCCCTCCGCTCCGCCCTGTGGGCGGAGCGGTTTTTGTTTGTCAATTGTCAAACGCCCGCGCCGTTTCAATCTGTCAATTTTCAGACATTCCCGCTCTTTTTCGCTTGTCGTTTTTTAGACGGTTTTGCCGGTCGTTTGGTTTTAAGTTTTTTGCCCAAAAAAACCCTTTCCCGCACTTTCGTTTTGGGCTGTTTCGGTTAAGGTTCCAATATTTTTGTTTCTTATTTTGTATTTTCAATGGTTTTTTGTTGTGTTTTTCGACTTCGTATTCTATAATAATAATGCACGTGACAAGCACATCAATATAGAGGTGAAACTATGGCACACACTTTCCCGGGCGGCATTCATCCGGACGGCCGAAAAGAAGCGACCTGCGGCAAAACCATCGAGCTTCTCAAGGCGCCGGAGAAGGTCATCCTGCCCGTCTCCATGCACATCGGGGCGCCCTGCTCTCCTCTCGTAAAAGCGGGCGATCGCGTTTGCCTGGGGCAAAAAATTGCCGACTGCCCGGCTCCCGTCTCGGCTCCCGTTCACGCAACGGTTTCCGGCACGGTGACCGAAGTGGCCCCCAAACTGCATCCCAACGGCTCCATGGTCCTGTCGGTCGTCATTGAAAACGACGGCCTCGACACGCCGGACCCTTCCGTGCAGCCGCGTGATATTGATACCCTTTCCCCCGAGGAAATCATCGCCGCCATCCGCGAGGCCGGCATTGTCGGCCACGGCGGCGCCGCTTTTCCCACCCACCTGAAAATCCGCTCGGCTCTGGGCCATGTGGACTCGCTTCTCATCAACTGCGCCGAGTGCGAGCCGTATATCACCTCTGACCACCGCATTCTGCTCGAGTACCCGTGGGAGGTCATCGGCGGCGCGCGCATTCTGCAAAAGCTGCTCGGCGTCAAGTCCGCCGTGCTGGGCATCGAGCTCAACAAGCAGGACGCCTTCCCCGTGCTCAAAAGCCACCTGCCCGCCGACGGTTCGGTCGTATTGGCCCCTCTGGCCTGCAAGTACCCGCAGGGGGCCGAAAAGCAGCTCATCAAGGCGCTGACCGGCCGGGACGTCCCGTCGGGCAAGCTGCCGGCCGACGCCGGCTGCGCCGTCTTTAACGCCGACACGGCGGGCGCCGTCTACCGCCTGTTTGTCACCGGCCTGCCCATGGTGCGCCGCATCGTCACCGTCTCGGGCTCGGCCGTTTCCAACCCCAAGAACCTCGAGGTGCGCATCGGCACCCCCATCGAGCACCTGCTGGAAGCCTGCGGCGGCTTTTTAGAGCCCCCCAACAAGCTGCTGATGGGCGGGCCCATGATGGGCAATCCCCTCTTTTCGGCCGAGGTCCCCGTCATCAAGGGCACCAACGCCATTCTGGCCTTTTACAAGGAAGAATGTCCCGTTCCTTCCCGCATCGCCTGCATCCGCTGCGGCAAATGCGTCAGCGCCTGCCCCATGCATTTGATGCCGACCAGCATTTACCAGCACTACGACAAGCGCGATTTGGCAGGCTGCGAGCGCTACCGCGTGCTCGACTGCGTGGAGTGCGGAGCCTGCACCTATGTCTGCCCGGCCAAAATCCCGCTGGTGCAGGGCATACGCGCCGCCAAGCAGCGTGTGCTCGATGCACGCAGGAAGAATTAAGGAGTCGCCACTATGCTTGATTTATCCAAGGTAACCGTCAGCTCGTCGCCCCACATCCGCTCCGACGAGTCCACCAGGCAGATCATGCTTGACGTTGTCATTGCCCTGATGCCCGCGCTGGCCGTTTCCATCTTTGTCTTTGGCTGGCGCAGCCTGGTCATCACCTGCTTTTCCGTTTGCTGCTGCATCTTTTTCGAGTGGTTTTACGGTATTCTTGCCAAAAAGCCCAACACGACGGGCGACTTGTCCTGCGTCGTCACCGGCGTTCTGCTGGCCTTCAACCTGCCGGTCACCGCGCCGCTGTGGATGGTGATGGTCGGCGCCGGCTTTGCCATTGTCATCGTCAAGCAGCTTTTCGGCGGCATCGGCAAAAACTTCATGAACCCGGCGCTGGCCGCGCGCGCCTTTCTCTTTTCGTGGCCCGTCATCATGACGACCTGGGTCAAGACCCGCACGGCGCTGCCCCTTTTCACCTCGCCGGTTGACGTCGTCACCTCGGCGACGCCGCTGTCCTACCTGAAAAACGGCATGCTGCCCGACGCCTCGGTCGTCGACATGGCGCTGGGCATGGTCAGCGGCTGTCTGGGCGAGACCTCGGCGCTGGCGCTCATCGCCGGTGGCTTGTACCTCGTCTACCGCCGCGTCATCACGCCGATCATTCCGCTTGCCTACCTCGGCACCGTCGCCGCCCTGACCTACTTCTTTCCGCGCGGCGGCCTGGAGCCCGTCGACTTCATGCTGGCCCACCTGCTGAGCGGCGGCCTGATGCTGGGCGCCATCTTCATGGCTACCGACTACACCACCTCGCCCCTGACCAGAAAGGGAAAAGTCGTCTTCGGCATCGGCTGCGGCCTGCTGACCGTCTTTATCCGCTACTTCGGCTCTTACGCCGAGGGCGTTTCCTATTCCATTCTGATTATGAACGCCTTTGTTCCCCTGATCGAGCGCTTCACCATTCCCAGAAACCCCGCCGAAAAGCGCCGGTTTTCTCTCAAGAGCATCAAAGGAGGTCGGGCCGAATGAGCAAGGCTTTGCAAAACCCCCTCGTCCGCGAGGTCATCCATCTGGCCGGCACCCTGCTGATCATCACCGTGCTTGTCGCCGGCTGTCTGGGCGCCGTCGACGCCATCACCGCCGACAAAATCGCCGACATCAACGCGCAGAAAATCCAAAGGGCCATGAATGAGGTCATTCCCGGCGCCTCCTTCGAGCCGGCCGAGCTGACCGGCGAGCCCGGCGTCATCAAGGCCGTTTACACCGCCACGGCGGCGGGCCGGTACGCCGGCCTGTGCTTCGAGGTCTCCCCCAACGGCTTTGGCGGCGCCCTCGGCCTCATCGTCGGCATATCGCCGGAAAACACCGTGCTGGGCGTGCAGGTCGTCTCCTCGACCGAGACCTCGGGCCTCGGCTCCCGCGCTTCGGAGCCGGAGTGGCGCGAGCAGTTCACCGGCAAATCGGGGCCGCTGACCGTGCAGAAGAACACCGCTTCGGGCGAAAACGACATTGTCGCCATCTCGGGCGCCACCATCACGTCCAAAGCCGTTGCCAGCGGTGTGCAGGCGGCCCTTGACTACGCTGCCGCAAACCAGCCGGAGGTGTCAAAATGAGCAACATCGGCAAGCAGTTTAAAGAAGGTCTTTTGACCAACAACCCCGTCTTTGTGCAGTTTTTGGGCATGTGCTCGACGCTGGCCATTTCCATTAAAATACAAAACGGCCTGGGCATGGGTCTGGCCGCCACGGCCGTTCTCATCTGCTCCAACGTCGTCATTTCGCTGCTGCGCAAGGTCATTCCCTCCAAGGTCCGCATCGCCTCGTATATCGTCATTGTCGCCGGCTTTGTCACCGCCATCGACCTGCTGATGCAGGCCTATCTGCCCGACCTGTCGGAATCGCTCGGCGTCTTTATCCCCCTCATCGTCGTCAACTGCATCATTCTGGCCCGCGCCGAAGCCTTTGCCTCGAAAAACAAGGTGCTTCCCTCGGCCATCGACGGCCTTGCCATGGGGCTTGGCTTCACCTTTGCCCTGCTGGCCATGAGCGCCGTCCGCGAGCTGCTGGGCGCGGGAACGCTGGCCGGCGTGCAGGTCATGCCCGACAGCTACCAGCCCGCCATGATTCTCATTTTGCCGGCGGGCGGCTTTTTGACCCTCGGCTTTCTGGTCGCCATCTTCCAGAAAATCATGAAGAAAGGGGAATAACCGATGTCCGCAGCTGAACTCTTTTCCGTGGCCCTCGGCGCCATTTTGATCAACAACTTCATCTTTTCGCGCTTTCTCGGCATCTGCCCCTTCCTCGGCGTCTCCAAAAAGGTGGAAACGGCAGCCGGCATGGGCATGGCCGTTATCTTCGTCATGACGGTCGCCTCGGCCGCCACCTATCTCATCAACGATCTGGTGCTCATCCCCCTCAAGCTGGAATACATGGAGACGGTGGCCTTTATTCTGGTTATCGCCAGCCTGGTCCAGTTTGTCGAGATGGTGCTGATGAAGATGATGCCCGCCCTGTATCAGGCGCTCGGCATCTACCTGCCCCTGATCACCACCAACTGCGCCGTGCTGGGCGTCGCCCTTTTGAACGTGCAGGAGGAGTACAACTTCCTCGGCTCGGTCATCTTCGGCTTTACCGCCGCTGTCGGCTTC
>CAKUPI010000093.1 GCA_934675045.1 uncultured Eubacteriales bacterium | reverse complement strand
GGTCTGGCCCTGATAGATCATGGTCATGGTCACGTTGCCAAGGGTCATGTTGTCAAGGTTTTGGCCCACAACACCCGAGAGCATTCCGGTCATAGAGGTCAAAAGGCTGCCGGACAGGGTGACGGTGTACGAGGTCTTGCCGTCGGCTTCGGTCTTGGAGATGCTGTCGATGAAGTACAGCGGCGAGGCGGCGGCCTGGTTCAGCTGATCCATGGGCAGGCTCTCGGCGGCGGTGAAGGGGGCCTTGACCTTGTTGACGCCGTCGTTGGTGTACATATAGCCGTCTTTGACGTAGGTTTCGATTTTCTGGACCTGGCCCATGGCGGTCACTTCCGCGACGGCGGCCATTTCAATCTGGCTGTCCACCAGACGCATCTGCTCGCGCATTTTCATCGTCATGGGGACTTCGACGCCGGCGGCGTTCATGACCATGTTCATGTTCATGGTCATATCGACACTCTGGTTTTTGTTGGCGGCGTTGATTTTTTCGTTCAGCGCCAGATACTCGGCGTACAGAGCGGCCTTGTCGGTCAGCGCCTTGGCGGCCTCGGCCTTGACGGCGCCGTCGGCGACCAGCTTGTCAACCAGCAGGGTGTCGCCGCCCTTGAGCGGGGTGACCAGCGCGGCGTAGGAAACGGCGGCCACCTGATCGCGCAGGAACTCGCCCTGCGTCAGGTACGCGTCGAGCAGGCCCTTTTCAGCGGCGAAATCCAGCGCCTTGCTGTACGCGAAATCGCCCTCGGCGGCGTCGCTGTACCCGAGCGAGCGCAGAACCAGCGTGCAGTACATCTGCGCCGAGCAGCGGTTGTTGGTGCCGAACAGGGTGTCTGACTCACCGTTGGTCAGCTTGTTGGCGTAGGCGTAGCCGACATAGGGGAGCGCCCAGGCGTTGGCGCCGCCGAGATCGGTAAAGGGAACCTCCCACGTGCCCTCGAGGGCTTCGGCTTCTTTGCCGAGCAGGCGGACCAGCATGGTGACGGCCTCGGCACGGGTGGGGGCGGCTTCCAGATTGTAAACGGGGCGGCCATCGGCATCGGTGCCCGTGCCCTTGAACAGACCCAGCTCGTACAGCTCGTCAGCGCGGCCGGTGAAATCGGCGGCAAGAGCGCAGACGCTCAGCATGGCGCAGGTCAGAACCAGAGCAAGCAGGCGTTTGACAGAGTTTTTCATAATCAGGTCTCCTTTTCTGTGTGATAATGAGGTGGCGAAATAACAGTGCAACTTTATTGTACACGATTTTCGCCCGCGCCGCAAGAGGCCGAAGGCCTTTAATTGAGAAGAAGGCCCCGGGGGCTTATCAGGGCGCTGACGCGGCGCGCGGCGGCGGCGTGCTCGGGACGCTGAAGCCCGGGATCTGTGCGGAGCAGGGCGGCGGCCGCGTTTTGGGCGCGCTGCAAAATGCCGATGTCCTGCGCCAGATCGGCGATTTTGAAGTCGGGCAGGCCGTGCTGGCGCTGGCCGAAAAAGTCGCCGGGGCCGCGCAGGCGCAAGTCCTCTTCGGCGATTTTGAAGCCGTCGGGCTGCCGGCACAGGGCGCCGAGGCGGGCGCGGGCCAGCTCGGAGCCGCCCCCCTGAACGAGAATGCAGTAGGACTGGCGCTGACCGCGCCCCACACGGCCGCGCAGTTGGTGCAGCTGCGAAAGGCCGAAGCTTTCGGCGTTTTCCACCAGCATGACGTTGGCGTTGGGCACGTCGACGCCGACCTCGACGACGGTGGTCGACACCAGAATGTCGAGGCGCCGGGCCTGAAAGTCGGCCATGACGGCCTCTTTTTCGGCGCCGGAGAGGCGGCCGTGCAAAAGGCCGATGCGCAGGCCGGGGAAGCGGGCGCGCAGCCCGGCGGCGTACTGCACGGCGGACTGCCGTTCGCCCTCCTCCTGCCCCTCGATGAGCGGGCAGACGACATAGGCCTGCCCGCCGGCCGCCACCTCCTTTTGCACAAAGGCAAAGGCGCGCTCCCGCTTGTCCGGCCCGACGCGGTAGGTCAGCACCTGCTGCCGCCCGGGGGGCAGCTCGTCGATGACCGAAAGGTCGAGGTCGCCGAACAGAATGAGCGACAGCGTGCGGGGAATGGGGGTGGCCGACATGACGAGCAGATGGGCGTCGCCGGATTTTTCGGCCAGCACGGCGCGCTGGCGCACGCCGAAGCGCTGCTGCTCGTCGACGACGAGCAGGGCGGCCTTTTGCAGGGTGACGTCCGATTCCAGCAGGGCGTGGGTCCCGCACAGCACCTGCGTGCGCCCGCAGCGCAGCCCGTCCAGCGTTTCCGCGCGGGCCTTTTTGGACATGCCGGAGGTCAGAATCCCGACGGTCACGCCGAAGGGGGCGAGCAAGGCGGAGAAGGTCTTGCAATGCTGGCGGGCCAAAAGCTCGGTGGGGGCCATGATGGCGGCCTGCCGGCCGTTTTGCACGGCGAGCCATGCGGCGGCCGCGGCGACCAGCGTCTTTCCCGAGCCGACGTCGCCCTGTATCAGGCGGTTCATGCGGCGGCCCGACGTCATGTCGGCAAAGCATTCCTCCACGCAGCGGCGCTGGGCGCCGGTGGGGGAAAAGGGCAGACCGCGGAAAAAATCCCCGGGTGCGCGCGGCGTAAGCCCGGCCGCTTTTTGCCGCACGGCGCGCCCCTTCATTTGCAGCGAGGCGAGCGAAAAAATAAAAAACTCCTCGAAAATAAAGCGGCTGCGCGCCCGCTGGGCGGCCTCCCAGCTTTCGGGGAAGTGAATGTTTTGGTAGGCCTCCGCCGCAGGGCACAGGCCGTTTTCGCGGGCGGCGCCGGGCGGAACGGGGTCCTCGAAGTGCCCGCCGGCCGCCCGCAGCGCGCTCTGTACCCCCTGAAGGATGATGGGACGGGTGATCCCCTCGGTCAGCGGGTAGACGGGCAGAATACGCCCCGTCGTCTCGCCCGCCCGTTCGGCTGGCTCAAACTGCGGATTCTGCATCTGCCGGGTGCGGGCAAAGGTCTCCACCCGGCCGAAAAAGACGTATTCGCGGCCGGGGAGAAGCTGGGTGCGCAGATAGGGGCGGTTGAAAAAGGTGAGGGCCAGCGTGCCCGTCTCGTCAAAGGCGCGGAGCTTGCTGACCGTCAGCCCCTGGCGCAGGCGGGCGGTTTTCGGCTCGGTGCCGACGACGGCGCGGCGGCAGCAGCGCTCGCCCTCCGGCGCCTGCGCCACGGTGCAGAAGCGGGAGCGGTCCTCGTAGTCGCGGGGGAAATAGGTGAGAAAATCGCGCAGGGTAAAAAGCGACAGCTTTGCCAGCTGCCGCGCGCGCTTGTCGCCGACGCCGCGCAGAGCGCGCACGCCGGCGTCGAGAGAAAGTGAGGGCTTCACGCCCGGTAAATCAGACATGGGGGCGGTACAGGGCGACGACAAGCCCCAAAATGCCGCATTCCGAGCCGTCGATGGGCGCGTAGGCCGGGTTTTCCGGCAGCAGCCACACCTGCCCGTTTTTCAGCGAGAGGCGCTTGACGGTGGCCTCGTCCTCGAGCAGGGCGACGACGATGTCGCCCGTGCGGGCGTCGGGCTGCCGCCGGACAATGACAATGTCGCCCGACAGAATGCCGGCGCCCGTCATCGAGTCGCCGCGCACGCGCAGGGCAAAAAGCTCGCCCGAGGCGCTGCCCTCGTACGGGACATAGCCCTCGACCTCCTGCTGGGCCAGAATGGGCAGGCCGGCGGTGACGGTGCCCAGAAGGGGAATGCTGCGGTAGCCCTGCCGGCTGCCCTTGAGGCAGATGGCGCGGGTCTTGCGGTCGTCCTTGTCCAGATACCCGCCCTCTTTGAGGACCTTGAGGTGGGCGTGTACCGTGGAGGGCGAGCGCAGATGGACGGCTTCGCAAATCTCGCGGATCGAGGGGGGGTATCCGTTCTGTTCGGTAAAATCGGTCAGGTACTGGAGAATTTCCAGACGCTTGGGGCTCAGCTTTTTCATAAAAGACCTCCCGGTGCAAGGGGCGTCGGCCCGGAACCTGTGTACGTTGGTTTCAGTATAGCACAGGCATCGGCAAAAAGCAAACATGCGTTTGCGATATTTTTATACATTGCGTATAAAAAAGGCGAATCATGACAAAAAAGCGGCCCGAAGGCCGCTTTTTGCCGGGACCGGTCTTATTCAAACCAAAGGGTGATCTGGCCGGCGGCCTGCCCGTCATAGACGATGCGCGCGCCGGAACGGTAGATGAGGGTGTGGACCTGCCCGTCGGATTCGTAGTCGGTAAAGCCGAAGTCCCCGGTGCTGCCCGGCAGGCCGAGCTGCAGGGCGTCGATGAGCGACCACAGCGCGGACCCCACCTCGTCGCTGCCGGAAAGGTATTGCAGCATTTCCAGCGCGGCGTTTTGGTAGCGGGAGCCGTCGGACGAGGCCGTGACGCTGTCGCGCCAGGCTTCGATTTTCAGGCCGAGCCTCCGGCCGTCGTGCAGGACGGTGAAGCAGACGCCGCCGTCGGCGTCGCGCAGCGTGCCGTCGCGCTCCACAGACAGGCCGAAGGCCTGCCGCACGACGGAATCAAGGGCGGAAAGGTGCTCGGACAGGCTGCGGGCGGGGTCGTAGCGCGCGGCGGGGTCGAGCACACCGACGCCGTACAGGCCGGACGGCATTTCACAGGACAGGTACTCGACGGTGCTGTAAGCGCACTGCACCGGCCCGGCCGGGTTTCCGTCGTACAGCCGGGCGAGGTCAAAGCCGCCGTACGGCTGCCGCCACGCGGGCAGCTTTTCCGACGGGCCGGGGCCGTCGTAGGGCTGCGAGAGGTCCAGCGTGATCTGCTGCCGGCCGCTGTCCCAGCCGACGGCGACATCGAGCAGGGCCATGAGGTCGCGCAGGCGGAAGAAGTTGCTGCCGTCGATTTCGTAAGCGCAGATGGCCATTTCACGGCCGTTCCACAAAACGGAGGCGGGGGAGAAAACGGCCAGACGGCTGTCGCGCGGGCGCGGCGTCAGCTCGCCGCCCACCGGGGTGTACAGGCCGCCCGCCGTGACCGAGACGATTTGCCGCCCGGCGTCCCAGCTGACGGCAAAGCCCTTGCCGGTGCCGGCCAGCAGCGCGGCAAAGTCGCGCAGCCTGACGTAATTCTGCCCGCCGATTTCATAGGCCTCGAGGGAAACGCTCTGCGTTCCGAGCAGCAGCTGCGCCGACGAGGGGTAGACGTACAGGCTGCCGTCGGGCTGGAAGGCGGCGGCGCACTGCCGGGCGTACCCGAGCGGGATAATCACACGGCCCTGCCCCGTCTGCACCCATGCGCCGACCTCGTCGAAGTCGCGGGCATACTGGTAGATGGGCGGAATGACCTCGCAGCCCCGCTGGTCGATGAAGCCCCACAGGCCGCGGCGCATGATGCGGGCAAAGCCGTTGTGAAAGGGGGCGGCGTAGTCGTAAATCTGCGCGATGACCACCCGGCCGCTTTCATCGGTGTAGCCGAAGCGGTTGGTGTGGTAGTCGTGCGTGACGGCCAGGCCGTGGCTGTAAAGGGGCGGGGCTTGCGGCGCGGGAGCGGGCTTTGCGATGGGCAGGGCGTCAAGGCTGTCGTAAATCAGAGGGACCTCGACGGCTCCCGTGCTGTCGACGGCGCCCCACTTGCCCTCGCGGCAGACGGCGGCCAGGCCGTTGACAAAGCTGCCGGTGTAGTCATAGCCGGCGGGGCTGCCCAGCAGGGCGCCTCTGCTGGGCAGAAACAGGCAGCCGATGAGAAGCAGCGGGAGCAGAATGCGGATTTTTTTCATATGAACCTCCTTTGGCCCCGGCGCCGGAAAGGGCGCAAAGGGCCGGGCGTGCGGGAAGGGGGATGTTCAGCGAACCTGGCCCTGTCCGCGCACGACGTACTTATAAGAGCACAGCTCGCGCAGCCCCATCGGCCCGCGGGCGTGCATCTTTTGGGTGGAAATGCCGATTTCCGCCCCCATGCCGAACTCCTCGCCGTCGGTGAAGCGGGTGGAGGCGTTGTGGTAAACGGCGGCGGCGTCGACCTCGCGCAGAAAGCGATCGGCGGCGCTTTGGTCCTCGGTGACGATGCACTCACTGTGCCCGGTCGAGTAGCGCGCGATATGGGCAAGGGCCTCGTCGAGGTTTTCGACCACCCGCACGGCGAGAATGTAGTCGAGAAACTCGCGGCCCCAGTCCTCGTCGCAGGTGGGCACGGCATCTGGCAAAACGGCCCGGGTGCGCGGGCAGCCGCGCAGCTCCACGCCCCGGGCGAGCAGAGCCTTTTGCGCCAGGGGCAAAAAGGCGCCGGCGGCCGCCCGGTCGACGAGCAGGGTCTCGGCGGCGTTGCACACCGAAACGCGCTGCGCCTTGGCGTTGGCGATGATGTCGGCTGCCATGCGCAGGTCGGCTTTGTGGTGCACATAAACGTGGCAGTTGCCGGTGCCGGTTTCGATAACGGGGACCGAGGCGCTGCGGACCACTGCGGAAATCAGCCCGGCGCCGCCGCGGGGAATGAGCACATCGATGTACCCGTGCAGGCGCATCATTTCGTTGGCCGTATCGCGGGAGGTATCGTGCAGCAGGGTGACGGCGCTTTCGGGCAGGCCGCACTGCCGCAGCGCGCCGCGCATGACGCCCTCGAGGGCGATGTTGGAGCGGATGGTCTCGCTGCCGCCGCGCAGAAAGGCGGCGTTGCCCGACTTGAGGCACAAAACGGCGGCGTCCACCGTGACGTTGGGGCGCGATTCGTAAATGATGCCGACGACGCCGAGCGGCACGCGGGTTTTGGCGATGCGCAGGCCGTTTTCCAGCGTGCGCTCCTCTAAAACCTCGCCTACCGGGTCTGGCAGGCTTTGGACCTTGCGCACGGCGGCGGCAATGCCGTCGAGCCGCGCATCGGTCAAAGCGAGACGGTCGAGCAGGGCGTCGGACAGCCCTTGGGCGCGGGCGGCCTCGTAATCGGCGCGGTTGGCCGACAGGATTTCCGCCCTGTGGCGCAAAAGCGCGTCGGCAACGGCCCCGAGCGCGCGGTTTTTGACGGCCTCGGGAGCGGCGGCCAGCACGCGGGCGGCCTCTTTGGCCTGTGCGCCCAGCAAAATCAGGTCGCGCATTGCGCTTCACCTCCGAACAGGGTGCCGGCGGGCCGGCCCTCGATCAAATCGTACAGGTTTTGCAGCCGCCCGCCGTTGACAATGGCCATCAGGCAGCCGGCCTCAAGGG
>CAKUPI010000092.1 GCA_934675045.1 uncultured Eubacteriales bacterium | reverse complement strand
GCGCCACAACGTAGCTCCGGTAAAAATCCCGGCGCCGCTTCCGGCCGACATAGGCGGCTGCGCCCTGTTTGACAAACATGCCCACTCCCCTTTTTTTGTATAAAATCCCCTCTTCCGACAAAAGGGCCATGCCCTTGAGTACAGTGGCGGGGTTGATCTTGTACGCGACGGAGATCTCCGTCGTCGAAGGCACCTGTGTCTCCTCCGGAAAGGCCCCCGAAAGCACCGCGTCCTCGATGCTCTCGGCAATCTGCATGTAAATGGGCGTTTCGCTTTCAAAGTTGATGCGCACCAGCTCGCCTCCTTTGTTAGTTGGTTAGTTACTTATGTAATTAACCATATCACAACCCCGCCCGCCTGTCAACCCCCCGCGCAAAAAAATCCGGCTCAAAATACCGGGGGCGTAAAACAGTTTCCGTCCTGGCAGTCATGTCTGCCGGGACTTTTCTTGCATAGATTAAAGCCGCACGATACAATGAATCAGATCGATAAAGCCCGATTTGTTAAACTGATAAAGGGTGCACTTCTATACACTTTTGGGCGTACCGCGCGGGCATCCCTTGCCTCTCCCTGTGGGCATCCCTTGCCTCTCCCAAAGGGAGAGCCAAGGCCCTCTCAGTCACCTGTGGTGACAGCTCTCCCAAAGGGAGAGCCAAGGCCCTCTCAGTCACCTGCGGTGACAGCTCTCCCAAAGGGAGAGCCAAGGGCTGCACCCTGTTGCATGGTATATTGGTATGAGAAATGGAGCGTATCTGTATCGATACGCTCCGTTAACTGTTTTACGACCACCCCGCAAAAAAGGGCCGTGTACGACCACCCCGCAAAAAAGGGGCCGGAGCTTGACTTTTCCCCCGCGCCGCGCTATAATAGGCCCGACAACTGAACACGGATGTCTTCAGGGCAGGGTGAAATTCCCGATCGGCGGTAAAGTCCGCGAGCGCGCGTGCGCAGGATTTGGTGCAATTCCAAAACCGACAGTACAGTCTGGATGAAAGAAGGCGTGTTGATATCGTGCCGGCGGCCCGTCCGCCCGCACATCTTGCGTAGAAACACCTGGAAGGCATGCCCTTTCAGGTGTACTTTATTTTTCAGGAGGAACCCCCCATGAACCAAAGCCATCTTCTCCCCGGCGCCCGCCGCGTCAAGGCCCGTTATCTGGCCTGCATCGGCATGCTGACCGCCCTCTGCTACGTCGTCACCCTTCTCTGCCAGTTCATTCCGCCCGTCGCCGGCTTTCTCAGCTTTGACCTTAAGGACGTCGTCGTCGCCATCGGTGCCTTTGTGTTCGGCCCGCTGGCCGGGCTGGCCCTGTCGCTCCTGCCCTCGCTGCTCGAGTTTTTGACGTACAGCAGCACCGGCCCTGTCGGCCTTTTGATGAACGTCCTGTCCACCGCCGCCTTTGTCCTGCCCGCCGCCCTTTTCTACAAGCGCAAAAAAACGCGCGGCGGCGCCGTCGCCGGCCTGATTGCCGGCGTGCTTCTGATGACGGCGGCCATGCTGCTTTGGAACTATCTGGTCACCCCCGGCTATATGAAGGTCCCGCGCGAGGTTGTCGAGGCCATGCTCGTCCCCACCTTCCTGCCCTTTAACCTGGCCAAGGGGAGCATCAACGCCGTGCTGACCATCCTGCTGTACAAGCCGGTTGTCGGCGCCCTTCGCCGTGCCGGGCTGGCCCCCGAGCACCGCTGATTTTGAAGCGTTTCTCCACACCCTGTTTTCCCTGCGGAGCGCCCCGGCGCTCCGCTTTTTTGCGCGCGAAAAACCGGCCGGTGACACCGCCGGCCGGTTGGATTTTCGTGTGACCGCCCCGTATGGGGCCTTTTCCCGCCCCGTTACGACTGAGGCTCCTGTTCTTTTTTGCGCAGCTTGTGCTTGTTGCCCTGCTCGTCCTGCACATAGGTGTTTTCCAACGTGCCGATGACGTCCATGCGGATTTCGTCCAGATACTCCTGTCTGAGGGCGTGCTGCTCCTGCGCCTCCTCGTGGGTCAGCCCCTCGTCGCTCTTGGCCTTTTTGGCCAGAAAGTTAATGCGCTCTATTTTTTTCTTTTCCATAGCGTCCTCCGTCAATTGTGTGTGGCTTTTTTGATGATTTTCTTCATGTCCGCGCTGTACGGCACGTTGATGCGCACCAGAAGCTCTGGGTCGTCAAACTTGGCCCCCTGCACCAGCTGAAAGCGCGCCCCCATGTCGCGGTACCGCTCAAAGACGGCGCGGTTGTAGTCGCCGTACGGGTAGGACATGCCCCACAGCTGCTTTTCCCCCAGCTCGCGCCCGATGGCGTCGACCGACTGCTTCAGCCATTTGTACTGGTCGTCGGGCGCCAGAAAGGTCACCCTGTCGTGATGGTCGAGATGCGAGTAAAGGTGCACCAGCCCGCTCTCCTCCATCTCGCGGCACATCTCCCACGTCAAATGCCCCTCGACGCCCATGGCGGCCGTATTGGCAAAAATGTCGGCGTACACCTCTTTTTCGGCCAGCACGGGAAAGGCCACCGTGTAGTTGGTGACGTACCCGTCGTCCATGGTCAGGACAAAGTACTTCTGATCCGGGTCAAACAGCCCCATGCGATAGGCCCACAGGGAAATGGAGTGATACCCCGCCTGCCGCAGCGCGTCGATGTCGGCCGCCAGCTTTTCCGCCGTGGTGTACAGCGTGTCCTGCTCGGCCGTCGGCTTTCCTTCGGTGACAAAGGTGTGGTACATCAGAATGATGGTGTTTCCGCACTTTTGAAAGCTTTCGCCCGTTTGTGTGGTGTTTTGCTCGATATACCGCTGTATTTCCGGGCCGGTCGCGGCATTCAGCGAGCCGTTTCCGAAAAATAACAGCAAAGAAAGGGACAGGGTCACTGCGGCTTTGACATTCATGGGATATATGGCTCCTTTTTCGAGAATATTGTGCGTCCGGCACTGCATACTAAGGCCGGAGGTGATCGCATGAGCCCGAAAGAACTGCTGTATATCGAAGACGCTCTGGGCCACACGAGTCATATGAAAACCTGCTGCCGCTCCGTCACCGGCGAGCTTGCCGACGCCGAGCTCAAAACCTTTGCCGAGCAGCTGGCCGCACGCCATCAGCAGGCCTTTGACAGGTTCTATCAGCTTTTGAAGTAAGGGGGAAAACCGGTATGGACGACAGAAACACGATGGAAAGCATCCTGCTCGAGGTCAAGGGCGTCTGCGACCTGTATCTGCACGGCGCCATCGAATCGGCAACGCCCGATGTGCACCGCGCCTTTGACGCCGCCTTGCAGGACGCTCTGTGCATGCAAAACGAGATTTACGAAAAAATGCAGTCGCGCGGCTGGTACCAGCAAAGCGCCGCCCAGCCCGAGCAAATCGCGCAGACCCGCCGGCAGTTTGCCGGCCAATAGCTCTTTCGAAAGCCCCGGCTTCGGCAGACGGCGCCTGCGCGGCGCCGCTTCTGCCGCCTACATCCACCCTTCGGCCTGACGCTGAAAGGCCTGCATGGCCGACGGCAGGGCCATGTCGCTTTCCAGCCGCTCCCGGCTTGCCCACACAAAGGGCCCGGCGCAGTCGGCGGCGGTGATGACAAAGCCCCGCATCACCCACTCCCGGTGCGTAAAAACGTGCCGGTGCCCGGGCAGCGGCGCAATGTTCAGGGGCGAAAGCCCCCACTGCCGCGCCTGCGCAAGGGCCTCGGCTTCGCCGAGGTGCCCCGCGCACGACGGGAACTCCCACAGCCCGGCCAGAAGGCCGCGCGGCGGACGGCGGCGCAGCGCCGTACAGCCCCCGGCGCACAGCACCAAAACGGTGCGCTCCTCTGCCTTGCGGGGCGCAGCCGCCTTTTTGACGGGCAAAAGCGCCTGTTTGTTCCCTTTCCGCGCTTGGCACAGCGCCGAAATCGGACACTCGCCGCACCGCGGCCGTCTGGGCAGGCAGACGAGAGCGCCCAGCTCCATCAGCGCCTGATTGAAATCGCCCGGCCGCTCGGGCGGCTGCTCGTGCAGAACGGCCTCGGCGACGGCGCGGCGGGTCTGCGGCCTTGTGATGTCTCTGTCGTCGTTTAACAGACGGGTCATCACCCGCAGCACGTTGCCGTCCACGGCGGGCACCCGCTCGCCGAACGCAATCGAGGCGACGGCTCCCGCCGTGTATTCGCCCACGCCCGGCAGCTCGCGCAGCGCGGCCGCCGTCTGCGGCATCCGCCCGTCAAAGCGCTCGATCACCATCCGGGCCGCCCGCTGCAAGTTGCGCGCCCGGCTGTAATAGCCCAGCCCTTCCCACAGCTTGAGCAGGCGCTCCTCCGGCGCCTCGGCCAGCGCCCGCACATCGGGCAGCGCGTCGATAAAGCGCAGGTAATAGCCGGTCGCCGCCGATATCCGGGTCTGCTGAAGCATGATTTCGGAAATCCAGATTTTATACGGGTCGCTCTGGCCCCGCCACGGCATCGCGCGCGCCGCGCCGGAAAACCATTCCAAAAGCGCCCGCGCCAGCGGGCTTTCAGCCATACAGCCGCTCTCCCTCCCGCCGCTCCGCAGGCGCGGAAGGGCCGCCGCATCCGCCGGACGCCGGCGGCGGGCCGGGCCGCCCTTTGGAAAATCCGCCCTTGCAGCCGCACAGGGCCGTGCAGACGCGCCGCTCCCGCTTGGAGTGATAGAGCGCGGCGTCGGCGTTGGCAAAAAGCTGCACCAGACGGCTTCCGTGCTCGGGGAAAAAGGCGACGCCGATGCTGCACCGGAAGGGAACCGGCCCTTCCATCTGCAAAAGCCGTTCCAGCTTTTGCAGCACCTCCCGGCGGTCGCCGACGTTGCTCAGAAAAACGATAAACTCATCGCCGCCGAAGCGGCCGATGAGGTCGGTCTGCCGAAAGGTGCCGCGCAGCGCCTGCGCGACGGCCAGAATGGCCCGGTCGCCGGCGGCGTGGCCGCGGCTGTCGTTGATGTCCTTCAGCTTGTCGATGTCCACAATGGCCAGCGCGTGGCATTGCCCGCCGCCCTGCGCCAGACGGCACTCGATGCTCTCGAGCAGGGCCTTTTTGTTGAGAAGCCCGGTAAAGGCGTCCTGCCCGGCCTCCTTTTCCAGCCGCTCGCGCTCCTGCCGGATCTTCTGCACGTTGGAGATGACGCCTATCATGCGCACCGGCACGCCGTTTTCAAGAAAGGGCGTCGCCTGAACGCGGCACCAGACATAGCCGGTGCCGCCCGCCTTCATGCGCGCCTCGTAACTGGCCGGCCGCCCCTGCTGCACCTCGAAAAATGCGGCGGCGATGGTGTCCTCGTCGTCCGGGTGCGCAAAATACCGGCTGACCGCCGAACGGTAGGCCTCGCTGTCCAGCCACTGAAGCTGCTGAACGTCGCGCAGAATCTGCCCGCCGCTGACGCCGAAAATGCCCTCGGCATTTTCAAACACCGTGTACAGCTGGCGTATCAAATCCACTTCAAACACGCACATTCCCACGGCGCGCAGCCCGGCAAGCAGCCGTTCGCACCGTTTTTCGGCCTCTGTTTCCCGCGTTTTCCGCTCTTCCGCGGCGGTGAGCAGCAGCAGTGCGCGCGCCTCGCCCCCGCACCGGAACACCATACCGTTGTCCGAAACCCGCACCCTGCGCCCGCCGCGGGCGCAGAGGCGGTATGTGCAGTGATAGCTCTGCCCGTCGGCCTGCTGCCCGAGCAGCGCCATCAGCCGCCCGCCCTCCTCGGCGGACAGCATTTGCAGAAAATCCTCCGGCAGCTCCTCTATGCGGCAGCCCGCCATGCGGAGAAACCCGGCGCTGGCAAAGAGCAGCCGCGCCTCGTTCTCCCCGAACGCGAGCACGGCAATTCCCAGATTAGGGTTGCCCGCCAGCCCGTGAACATACGGGTTCTGCGATGTCAATAACTGCGGCATCCGTCCGCTTCCCTTCTGTCGTCAATCTCTCAGCTTCCCTGCGAGCACCGGGCCGCGTCAATGGCCAGCGCTATCATCAGCACATACAGGGCGTTCTCCGGCTCCTCCACGTCGAGCACATAGGTGTCGGTCCACTGAAAAAGCTTTTTGGAAATGACGGCAATCAGCTCGCCCTGCGCGTCGGAGACGGTGTAGTCCCACTGCAAAAAATCGCCGTCGACCTGCCAGCCCCTGCAATCCATGCGGAAAGAGGGGGAAAAGAAGGTCAGCTCCTTGCGCACCTGCCCGATTTCCCGCTCGCCGAGATACAGCGTAAAGCGGGGCAGAAAGGTCAGGACCTCTTCGCGCACCGTGGCCAGCTCGCGGCCGTCCGGCCCGGAGATCACCAGCTTGTGTCCCCACGCGAGACGCCCCTCGACGGTGTAGGCGACGCTTCCGTCCTCGTAATACACATCGTAGCTGTCCAGCCACGAAAAAAATCGCTGTTTAAAAAGCAGCTTCATTCTTTTCCTCCCGCAGCGCGGTCACACGGCTCATCTTACCCGATTCCGCCCGCAAAAACCGGCGAAAGCCCTCACGTCCGCGGCTCCGCGCACTTTTTTTCCACCGCGTCGACGGCCTCGATGAGCGCCGTGCGCAGCCCCGCCTTTTCCAACGCCGCCACACCGGCGATGGTCGTGCCGCCCGGCGAGCAGACGGCGTCCTTCATGGCCCCGGGGTGCCTGCCCGTTTTCAGGTGCAGCAGGCCGGTGCCCACCACCATCTGCGCGGCCAGCCGGTAGGCCGTGGCGCGCGCCACGCCGTGCTTGACGGCGCCGTCGCCCAGCGCCTCGAGAAACATGCTGGCAAAGGCCGGGCCGCAGCCGGCCACCGTTCCGGCCGCCGACGCCTGCTGCGGGGGCAGAACCTCGACCAGCGCAATGCTGCCGAGCAGCTCCATGACCTGCGCATACTGCCCGCCGGTCAGCGAATGCCGCTCTTCGGCAATGACGATCCCCGCTCCCACGGCGATGGGGGTGTTGGGAAGAAGGTTCCAGTGGTGCGTTCCGGGCAGCAGGGCCTCCATTTTGTCAAAATCCCAGCCGGCCGCCACCGAAAGCACGATTTTTCCGCCGAGGGCATCGGCAATCGGCCCCATGACGCCGGAAACCATATAGGGCTTGACGGCAATAATGATCACGTCGGACTTTTCCGCCGTCTCGCGCGCGGTGCGGCAGGCGTTCATGCCCCGCTGCCCCGTCGTTTTCTGCAATTTATCCCAGTCGTGCGCGCAGGCAAACATCTCCCCGGG
>CAKUPI010000091.1 GCA_934675045.1 uncultured Eubacteriales bacterium | reverse complement strand
CCCGCATATACTCGCTGGGCGTCTCCTTATAGCGGCGCTCCAGATTGTGAATCACGCCCTCGAAGGCCTGCTCGTAGGTGCCGCCGCCCCCCTCGCGCTTCCAGTGCAGGGTCAGCTTTTCCCCCTTTGTTCCGTACAGGATGAGGTCCAGAAACTCCCGGGGCAGCTCCGCGACCGGAACATCGAGCGAAACGCCGTACTTTTGGGCCAGCGCGTCAAAGTACATCCGCCCGATGCTGCCCTCTTCCACTGAAAAGCCGGACGCCTTTACAGCCCCTTGCAGAATGGAGAGTTTGGGGTTTGGGATGACCCGATCGGGGTCGATTTTCAGCTGCATGCCCAGACCGGTGCAGGTCGGGCAGGCGCCGTAGGGGTTGTTGAAGGAAAACATGCGGGGCGTCAGCTCTTCGATGGATATGCCGCAGTCCGGGCAGGCATAATTCTGCGAAAAGATGATTTCGCCCTTGTCCAGCATGTCGGCAATGACCAGTCCCCCGGCCAGCGAAGAAGCCGTTTCCACCGAGTCGGTCAGGCGCTGCCGGACCTCCGGCTTGATCACCAGCCGATCGACGATGATTTCGATATTGTGCTTCTTGTTTTTTTCCAGCTTGATCTCCTCGGACAGCTCGTACATACTGCCGTCGACGCGCACACGCACATAGCCGCTGCGCCGCGCGTCGTCAAAGACCTTCTGGTACTCGCCCTTGCGCGCCCGGATCACGGGGGCGAGGATTTGCAGCCGGGTGCCCGGCTCAAGCGCCATGAGCTGATCGATAATCTGGTCGATGCTCTGCTGCTTGATCTCCTTGCCGCATTTGGGACAGTGCGGAATGCCGATGCGCGCCCACAAAAGGCGCAGATAGTCGTAAATTTCGGTGACGGTGCCCACCGTCGACCGCGGGTTTTTGCTCGTGGTTTTCTGGTCGATGGAAATGGCGGGCGACAGCCCCTCGATGTAATCGACGTCGGGCTTTTCCATCTGCCCCAAAAACATGCGCGCGTACGAGGACAGCGACTCCACATAACGGCGCTGCCCTTCGGCGTAAATGGTATCAAAGGCGAGCGAGCTTTTTCCCGAGCCGGAAATGCCCGTAATGACGGTCAGCGTGTCGCGCTTGATTTCCACGTCGATGTTCCCGAGGTTGTGCTCGCGCGCTCCCTTGACCACAATTTTGTCCTGCATTGCGATTGTTCCTCCAAGGCGGTGCTATTTTTACTTGTTTTCCTGCTTTTCCAGCTCGGCGCGCATTTCCTTGATGCGGTCGCGCAACACGGCGGCGTATTCGAACTCCAGCATTTTGGACGCCTCGCGCATTTCCTTTTCCATGCGCTGAATGGCCGCCCTGCGGGCTGCATCCGACATTTTCTGCTGGCTGTGCGCGGGCAGCTTTTCCGCTCCCTGCGAAATTTCGATGACGTCGCGCACGCCCTTATAGACCGTTTGGGGGACGATGCCGTGCTCCAGGTTGAAGGCGTGCTGAATCTCGCGGCGGCGGTTGGTTTCGTCGATGGCCGCCTGCATCGAAGGCGTCACGGTGTCCGCGTACATGATGACCCGGCCCTCGGCATTGCGCGCCGCGCGCCCGATGGTCTGTATTAAAGAGGTCTGGCTGCGCAGAAAGCCCTCTTTGTCGGCGTCCAGAATGGCGACCAGCGACACCTCGGGCAGGTCCAGGCCCTCGCGCAGCAGGTTGATGCCCACCAGCACCTGATATTCGCCCAGACGCAGGTCGCGCAGCAGCTGCATGCGCTCGATGGTGTCGATGTCGTGGTGCATATACCGGACCCTGACGCCCCGCTCCGACAGGAAATCGGTTAAATCCTCGGCCATGCGCTTGGTCAGCGTTGTGATGAGGACGCGCTGGTTCTTTTTTTCGCGCAGGCGGATCTCGGCCGTCAAATCGTCCATCTGCCCCTCGATGGGCCGCACCTCGACCTCGGGGTCGAGCAGGCCGGTCGGCCGGATGATCTGCTCGACCAGCTGCGACGAGCGCTCGCGCTCGTACTCGCCTGGCGTTGCGCTGACGTACACCACCTGATTGATGTGCGCCTGAAACTCCGGAAAGGTCAGCGGCCGGTTGTCAAAGGCCGACGGCAGGCGGAAGCCGTAGTCGACCAGCATTTCCTTGCGGGCGCGGTCGCCGTGGTACATGGCGCGCACCTGCGGCAGCATGACGTGCGATTCGTCAATGAAGAGCAGGTAATCTTTGGGGAAGTAGTCCATCAGGGTAAAGGGGGCCGAGCCGGGCGCGCGGCGCGACAGCACGCGCGAATAGTTCTCGATGCCGCTGCAAAACCCGATTTCGCGCAGCATTTCCATGTCGTAGGTGGTGCGCTGGCGCAGACGCTGCTCCTCGAGCAGCTTGTTGTTCTGGCGGAACCAGCGGCAGCGCTCCTCCATTTCGTTTTCGATGTCGACCAGCGCCTCTTCCAGCTTGTCCTTGGGGGTGACATAGTGCGAAGCCGGATAAATGGCAATGTGGTTGACAATGCGCTGCACGGCGCCGGTCAGGGGGTTGATTTCCGAGATGCGCTCCACCTCGTCGCCGAAGAACTCCACCCGAACGGCAAAGTCGTCGGTGTAGGCCGGCCGGATTTCCAGTGTGTCGCCCCGCACGCGAAAGCGGTTGCGCTCAAAATTGACGTCGTTGCGCTCGTACTGAATCTCGACCAGCTTGCGGCAGACGGCGTCGCGGTCGTACTCCTGCCCGGTGCGCAGCGATACCACCATTTTGGCGTAATCGATGGGGTTGCCCAGCGAGTAAATGCAGGACACGCTGGCGACAATGATGACGTCGCGGCGCTCGAACAGCGCCGAGGTGGCCGAGTGGCGCAGCCGGTCAAGCTCGGCGTTGACGTCGGAATCCTTTTCGATATAGGTGTCTGTCGAGGGAATGTACGCCTCCGGCTGGTAATAGTCGTAATACGAGACAAAAAACTCCACGGCGTTTTCCGGAAAAAACTCGCGGAACTCCGAGCAAAGCTGCGCCGCCAGCGTTTTGTTGTGGGTCAGCACAAGGGTCGGCTTTTTGACCTGCTCGATTACATTGGCCATGACAAAGGTCTTGCCCGCGCCGGTGACGCCCAGCATGGTCTGCTCCTCCATCCCCATCTGAACGCCGCGCGCCAGCGCTTCAATGGCCTTCGGCTGTCCGCCTGCCGGCTTGTAGTCGCTGACCAGCTTAAAATCCGGCATGTTCCCTCCCCCTTTCTGCAAGTGTATCCGCATTATAGTATACCAGAACAATTGTTCCCGTGCAAGGTTTTTCCCTCTCGTTCAGCCTTCCCCGCCCCTTCCGCTTCATGCGCGCGCAGAGAAAAAGCCGGGGATTTTCCCCGGCTTTGAACATCGGTTTGCTTCAGCGGTGCTTGGATATGCAGCCCGACTGCGACAGCGAGACGACATCGTTGTCGGCGACGATGATATGGTCGACAAAGTCGATGCCCAGCGGCGACACGGCGCGTATGATGCGCTCGGTCGTCACCAAATCCTCCTGCGAGGGCAGCGCGATGCCGCCCGGATGGTTGTGGGCCACCAGAATACCGACGGCGTTGCAGCGCAGCGCCGTCTGCACCAGCTTGCGCAGGTGGATTTCCACCGCATTGACGCTGCCGCGGTGCAGCAGCACCGTGGACAGCACCTTGCATTTCCCGTCCAGACAGGCCAGATACACCTGCTCCTCGTTGACGCCAAGGTAGAGGTCCATAAAGTACTGCGCCGCCTTTTCCGTGCTGTCGATGCAGATGTCGCGGCATTTGTCGGCCGTATAGTACCGCGCCGCCGCCGGAATGAGCTTGAGCAACGACGCCGTATGGGGGCCGACCCCCTCGACCTCCAAAAGCTGCTCGTAGGAAGCGTCGATGGCCGGTGCAAAGCCGCCGAAGTGGTCAATGAGCCGGTGCGCCAGCGCGTTGACGTCCCCCTGCGGAATGGCGTAAAAGAGCAGCAGCTCCATGGCGTTGTGCGGCGGCAAATGATCCATTCCCTCGGCCAAAAAGCGGGCCTTGGTGCGCTCGCGGTGTTTTTTGTGGATGTTATCGCAGCTCACAGACTCACCTGCCTTTCCGGCGCTTGAGCGGCCGGCTTAAAAGCGTTTGGCCTCTTCTTCGCCGCGCAGCGCCCGCAGCGCGCCCTCGACCAGCGCCAGCATCTCGTTTTCGCCCGGGAAGAGCAGGACTTCCGCGATAAAGGAAACCCGCTCCGCAATGGCGGCCGTCAGGCGCTTGCTGTAAGCCAGACCGCCCGTCAGCGCAATGCCGTCTACCCTGCCGGACAGCACGGCGGCGCAGGCGCCGATTTCCTTGGCCACCTGATAGGCCATCGCGTCGAGCACCAGATTGGCCTTTTCGTCGCCGGACGCGGCCATTTCCTCGGCCTTGCGGCCGTCGTTCACGCCGAGGTAGGAGTAGAAGCCGCCCTTTTTGACAAACATGTCATACAGCTCTTTGCGGGTGTATTTTCCGCTGCAGCACAAATCGAGCACCGACACGACGGGCAGGCCGCCGGCGCGCTCGGGCGAGAAGGGGCCGTCGCCGTCCAGACAGTTGTTGACGTCGACCACGCGGCCGTTTCTGTGCGCGCCCACGCTGACGCCGCCGCCCATGTGCGCGACGATCAGGTTGAGCTCCTCGTATTTTTTGCCCAGCTGCCGGGCAGCCGCCCGGGCCACCGCCTTCTGGTTGAGCGCGTGGAAGATGGACACGCGCTCAATGCCGTCATAGCCCGAAATGCGGGCCAGCGGCTCCAGCTCGTCCGTGACGACGGGGTCGACGGTAAAGACGGGCACCTTGAGGTTACAGGCGATGTCATAGGCGATGATGCCGCTCAGCGACGAGGCGTGCTTGGCCGCCTGCGGGTCCTCGAGGGCCTCCAGCATGGCCTCGTCAATGACAAAGGTGCCTCCGGGTAGCGGACGGGTCAGCCCGCCGCGCGCCACAACGGCGTCCAGCGTCTGGATGTCGACCCCCTGCTCCCGCACGCCGTCCAGCAGCGCCTTGCGGCGGTAGTCCTTTTGGCTGATGATGTCGGGAAACCCCGCCAACTCCTCCTTGGGGTGGCGTATGGTCTCGACAAAGACCGGTTCCGTATCGCGGTAAACGGCGTATTTGCTTGAGGTAGAGCCCAGATTGATGGCGAGAATCAGCATAAACAAACATCCTTCCCTTTATTGCTTGATCAGGCGATCAAGAAGACATTCAAACTGAACGCCGTCGATGGGCGGCGTCCCCTGCTCGAGCGTGTACTGCGCGCAGTCGTGTACAAAATCCACGGCGCGCGCCGTGCTGCTTTGCAGGCTTTCGCCGTCGCGCAGCAAAACGCCGAGCAGCACCGAAGCAAACAGGTCTCCCGTTCCCGGGAAATAGGCGGGCACCTCGCCGGCAAAGCAAAAGCCGCTCTGCCCGCTCTGTGCGTGGTAGTAGCAGGCGCCGATGCGCCCTTCCTCGCGCAGGCCGGTGACAATGATGTCCCGCGGCCCGAGCACGGCCAGACGGCGCATGGCCTTCAGCATGTCCTGACGCCCCTCGCCAAAGCTGCGGGGGTCCTCGCCCAGCAGCATGGCCACCTCGGTGACGTTGGGCGTAATGACGTCGGCGTGGCGGCACAGCGCCCGCATGTCGCTGACAAAGCTCTTGTCCTGCGCCACCGAGTAGGGCTTTCCGTTGTCGCCCATCACCGGGTCGACAAGCGTGATGCAGCCGTCAGCCGCACAGCGCTCTGCCAGATGGACGACCTGCTCGATTTGCCGGCCCGAGCTTAAGTAGCCCGAATAGATGGCGTTAAAACGCAGCCCCAGCTTTTCAAAGCTGCCGACATAGCCCGGCAGGTCCTCCGTCAGGTCACGGTAAGTGATGCCCTCGTAGGCGGTATGTGCGGACAGCACGGCGGACGGCACCGGACAGCACTGGTGCCCGCAGGCAGACAGCACGGCGATGGCCGTCGTCAGCGAACAGCGTCCGAAGCCGGAAATATCATGAACCGCGGCGATTTTTTTTTGCATAAAGGGTCCCCTTTGCCAATGTAATTACCGAGACAGCCTCTTTCATTATATGGACTTGCTCTTGCCTTTGTCAACCGATTTGCACAGGATTTTATGCTATTTTAGATAAAAGGGGGAATTTGCGGCCAAACGACTGCTTTTTCCCCCGCGATCCGGTATAATGAAAAAGGGTTATTTTTCTTTCAGAAAGGGAGTTTTCCATGAAACCTCACCGGCTTGTACTGTGTCTGCTGGTCCTGCTGGCCGCGCTGAGCATCGGCGCGGCGGCGGCTGAGCCCGAGTTTCGCGCCCTGTGGGTGTCCAGCGTTTACAACCTCGACTACCCCTCGCAAAAGGGCCTGACGGCCGACGCGCTCCGGCGCGAGGCCGACGCGCTGCTCGACCTCGCCGAGCGCTGCGGGCTAAACGCCGTTGTCTTGCAGGTCCGTCCCTGCGCCGACTCCCTCTATCCCTCTGCCCTGTTTCCGTGGAGCGAGTATCTGACGGGCACGCAGGGCAAGGCGCCCGACGGCGGCTTTGACCCGCTCGGGTATTTTATCGAGGCGGGACATGCCCGCGGCCTTAAAATCCATGCGTGGTGCAACCCCTACCGGGTGACGCGGGGCGCGGCCAAAAGCCGTGAAGAGGCCCTTTCAAGGCTGGCCGAGGGACACCCGGCGCGCAGCCGGCCCGAGCTTGTCCGCTTTCACAGCGACGGCTGCCTGTACTTTGACCCAGGCCTTCCGCAGGCGCAAGCGCTCATTTTGGACGGCATGCTGGAAATCGTGAAAAGCTATCCGGTCGACGGCCTGCACCTTGACGACTACTTCTACCCCGGCGCCGATTTTGACGACGCCGGGGCCTATGCCGCCTATGGCGGCCGGTTCTCTGACCTCGGTGACTTCCGCCGCGACGCCGTGACGCAGTTTGTTTCCCGGCTCTACCGGGGAGTGAAGGAGATCAACCCCGGCGTGCAGGTCGGCATTTCTCCCTTTGGCATCTGGGCCAATCGGTCGAAAAATCCGCTGGGGAGCCGCACCGTCGGCGGTCAATCCTACTATGACCATTACGCCGACAGCCGCGGCTGGGTCAAATCGGGCCTTGTCGACTACATCGCCCCGCAGCTTTACTGGCCCACCGGCGGCCGCGAGGGCGAATACGCCGAGCTGCTCCGGTGGTGGTGTGAAACGGTCTCCGGCACCGGAGTCAAGCTGTACGTCGGGCTGGGCGCCTACCGCCTGCTGGAGGCCGAGGCGGGCAGCCC
>CAKUPI010000090.1 GCA_934675045.1 uncultured Eubacteriales bacterium | reverse complement strand
TTTCCGTGGGAATGCCGATAAGGCTTTTTTTGATAAACGAGGACCCGACGCCGGTAAACATCACCTTGTCGATATCGGCAATGCCCAGGCCGTTTTCCGACAAAAACCGCCCGAACGCGCCGTAGGCCGATGTGATGGGGTCCCCCGCCTTGACGCCGATGGGGGAAACGACGGCGCCGTTTTGCAGGCCGACAATCTTGGTCGTGCTGCCGCCGATGTCAATGCCGATGACGTATCCCATAGCCCTTAAAACTCGGCGCTGCCGACGGTGCGCGGGAAGGGCAGCACGTCGCGGATGTTGCTGACACCGGTCAGGTACATGATCATGCGCTCAAAGCCGAGTCCGTAGCCGGCGTGCTTGGTGCCGCCGTATTTGCGCAGCTCGAGGTACCACCAGTACAAATCGCGGTTCATGCCGTCCTCGGCGATGCGCTTTTCAATGACGTCGAGGCGCTCCTCGCGCTGGCTGCCGCCGATGATCTCGCCGATGCCGGGGGCCAGCAGGTCCATCGCGGCGACCGTCTTGCCGTCGTCGTTGAGGCGCATGTAAAAGGACTTGATCTCCTTGGGGTAGTCGGTGACAAAGACCGGCTTTTTGAATACGGCCTCGGCCAGATACCGCTCGTGCTCGGTTTGCAGGTCACAGCCCCAGTACACGGGGAACTCAAAGTTCGCCTTGTTCTTTTCGAGGATGGCAATGGCCTCGGTATAGGTGACGTGGGCAAAGGTCTCCTCGTCGGCGATGGCCGTCATGCGCTCAATGAGCGTCTTGTCGACAAACTGGTTGAGGAAGGCCATCTCGTCCGGGCAGTTGTCCAGCACATAGCGGATGATATACTTGACCATCGCCTCGGCCAGCTCCATGTTGTCGTTGAGGTCGGCAAAGGCGATTTCCGGCTCGATCATCCAAAACTCGGCGGCGTGCTTGGTGGTGTTGGACTTTTCGGCGCGGAAGGTCGGGCCGAAGGTGTAGGTTTTTCCGAAGGACAGGGCGAAAATTTCCGCCTCGAGCTGGCCGGAAACGGTCAGGTTGGTTTCGCGGCCGAAGAAGTCCTGCGAATAGTCCACAGCCCCCTGCTCGGTGCGGGCCGGATTGCCCACGTCCAGCGTGGTCACCTGGAACATGGCTCCGGCGCCCTCGGCGTCGCTGCCGGTGATGAGCGGCGTGTGCGCGTAGACAAAGCCGCGTTCGTTGAAGAACTTGTGAATGGCAAAGGCCGCCGCCGAGCGGATGCGGAAGGTGGCGTTAAACAGATTGGTGCGCGGGCGCAGGTGCTGAATGGTGCGCAGGTACTCGAGCGTATGGCGCTTTTTTTGCAGCGGGTACTCGCTCGGGCAGTCGCCTTCGATTTCCAGCGTTTGCAGCTTGACCTCGACCGGCTGCTTGGGGTTGGGCGACGTTTCGACGACGCCGCTGACCCGGACGGCCGTGCCGACGTTCAGCGAGGCGGCCGTTTTATAAAGCTCGCCCTGCGCGTCGGCGACGAGCTGAATGTTCTTGACCACCGAGCCGTCGTTCAGCTCGACAAAGGCGCACGCCTTTACGTCGCGCGCCGTGCGCACCCAGCCGTTTAACGCGACGCTTTTTCCCACAAAGCTGTCGGGCTGGTGCAGTATTTCACGGATCGTGTGTACCTTCATTTTCCGTTCCTCCTCTTTCTCCTTACCCCTGCTGAATCTGACGCAGCGCGCGGGCGATCTGGTCAGGGCAGGAGGTGGGCTTGGTTCCGCAGGTGACGCCGCGCAGGCGGCCGATGGCGTCTTCCACCTTCATTCCGCGCAGCAAATTGGAAATGCCGTGCAGATTGCCGTCGCAGCCGCCGATAATCTCGATGCTGTCAATGACGCCGTCGGTCGTCACGATATGGTATTCACGCGAGCAGACGCCGCTCGGATAAAACACAGTTTCTTTGGTCATAAGCCTGTCTTCCTCTCTCGGGATGCCCTTGCCGGGCACGTCTTTTTTACGTTACGATTCTATCATATCCCCCCTCTTTTGTCTACCGCTTTCCCCCGCGGCCCGCTTTTCACGGGTTTTGACGCTCTGTATTGGCCTTCCGGCCGCGGGCGGGGCCGGACGCGGGCGCACTTGCGGAAAAAGCCTTTGTTTTTCCCGTCTTTTTGTGTAATTTTAAAAATGTTTTTTCATTTCTTTTCAATTTTGTTAAATATTTTGTTGAAATTGATAACAGAGCGTGATATAATGCCTGAAGGTTTCGTTGCGAGACGAACACAATTTGGGAGGTATCACTATGAAAAAACTCGCACTGTTTCTCGCGCTGTGCATGCTGTTCACCCTTGTGCTGACCGGCTGCAACAGCAATCCGTCCACCAATGATCAAAACGGCTCGCAGGGTCAGGATCAGCCCGGCTCGTCGTCCGACGGCGAAAAGCGCACCGACCTTCACCTTGCTCTGGC
Source organism: uncultured Eubacteriales bacterium (assembly GCA_934675045.1). Lineage (GTDB taxonomy): Bacteria > Bacillota > Clostridia > Oscillospirales > Butyricicoccaceae > Ventrousia. Next base: position 4,833 of record CAKUPI010000090.1, on the reverse strand, counting down.
CGAGGTTCCCAGCGTCATCGACCCGCATTACTCCAACATGAACGTTGAGCAGACCATCTGGAACCAGATTTACGAGAGCCTGGTCTTTATCGAGGACGACGGCACCGAGCGCCCCATGCTGGCCACCGATTACACCGTCAGCGACGACGGCCTGTCCTATACCTTTAACCTCCGTCAGGGCGTCAAGTTCCACAACGGCGAGGAGTTTAAGGCCAGCGACGTTGTATTCTCCATCAACCGCTGCAAAGAGTCGGCCCGCATGTACTCCTATGTCGAGCCCATCGCCAGCGCCGAGGCTCCCGACGACTACACCGCCGTCATCACCCTTTCCTATCAGTATGCCCCCTTCATTCAGTATGTCGGCTCTCTGGCCATTGTCAACGAAAAGCACTGCACCGAAGTCGGTGATGACGCCTTTGCCACCAACCCCTGCGGCACCGGCCCGTACATGCTGAACGACTGGCAGCAGGCCATCAGCGTCAGCCTGACCGCCTTCCCCGACTACTGGCAGGGCGAAGCCCCCATCAAGGACATCGCCTGGAAGATCATCACCGACCCCTCGACCGCGCTCATCGCCTTCGAGGCCGGCGAGCTTGACTACGCCACCATCCCCACCGCCAACTGGGAGAGCATCAGCAGCAACGACAAGTACGTTTCCGAGCTGCTGACCACCAACCACACCACCTACCTCATTCTCAACCACGAGGTTGCCCCCTTTGACAACAAGCTGGTCCGGCAGGCCTTCAACTATGCCATCAACAAGGACGACATGTGCCTGATGGCGGCCGACGGTCTGGCTGCCCCCGCCTTGACGATGGCCAACCCCGAGCTGGTCTTCGGCGCGACGGAGGATTGCCCCACCTATTCCTACGACCCCGAAAAGGCCAAGTCTCTGCTTGCCGAGGCCGGCTTTCCCGACGGATTTGACGCCGGTCCCATCAAAACGCAGGGCAGCTATTTTGAAAAGGTCTCGCAGGTCGCCCAGTCCAACCTGTCCGCCGTCGGCGTCACCGCCCAAATCGAAATGTGCGAGTCCTCGTCCTACATCGCTGACTGCGTCTCCGGCAACTACGGCGTCGCCGTCATCGGCGTTTCTCTGGGCAGCGACTACGCCAAGTACGATCAGATTTACTGCAAGCAGTACATCAACAACATGAACCTGGCCCGTTATACCAATCCCAAGGTTGAAGAGCTCTTTAAGCAGGGCGTCGCCACCATCGACAAGGCCGAGCGCGAGGCCATTTACAAAGAAGTCATCGACATCGTGCAGGAAGAGGCCGTGTACGTCCCCGTCTTCTACATCCAGAAGGCCGTCGCGCACAACCCCAATCTGCACACCACCACCTACGTCAACAACAACCTTTACTACGAGTGGAGCTGGAACTAGTCCGGCATACCAAAAGGCCGTCCCTTCAGGGGGACGGCCTTTTTTGCAGCCCGGGAGGGCGTTTTTTCCTGCGTGGCCGGCGGCGGCAATCCCCCGCCCGGCGCGCGGGAGTCGGGCGGCTTCCCATGGCGCCCGAAGCGGCTTTTCCCTCTTCGCAACCCTCCGCTCAAGATGTTTGGCAAATGTGCAAAATATTTTTCGTTTTTATTGATTTTTTTGTTGAAATCGATAATATGGCATGATATAATGCACTAAAGAATTTTTGTGCGGCGAAAAGAATTGGGAGGTATGACTATGAAAAAGCTCGCACTGTTTCTCGCGCTGTGCATGCTGCTCACCCTTGTACTGGCCGGATGCGGCGACAGCCCGTCCACCAACGGTCAAAACGGCTCGCAGGGACAGGGTCAGTCTGGCCCGTCGTCCGGCGGTGAAAAGCGCACCGATCTTCACCTTGCCCTGGTTGAGGTTCCCAGCGTCATCGACCCGCATTACTCCAACCTGATTGTTGAACAGACCATCTGGAGCCAGATTTACGAGACCATGGTCTTTATCGAGGACGACGGCACCGAGCGCCCCGTACTGGCCACCGATTACACCGTCAGCGACGACGGCCTGACCTATACCTTTAATCTCCGACAGGGCGTCAAGTTCCACAACGGCGAAGAGCTTAAGGCCAGCGACGTCGTTTTCTCCATCAACCGCTGCAAGGAATCGGCCCGCATGTACTCCTATGTCGAGCCCATTGCCAAGGTTGAGGCTCCCGATGACTACACCGCCGTCATCACCCTTTCCTATCAGTACGCCCCCTTTGTTCAGTATGTCAGCTCTCTGGCCATTATCAACGAAAAGCACTGCACCGAAGTCGGCGATGACGCCTTTGCCACCAATCCCTGCGGCACCGGCCCGTACATGCTGGACGACTGGCAACAGGCCATCAGCGTCAGCCTGACCGCCTTCCCCAATTACTGGCAGGGTGAAGCCTCCATCAAGGACGTCAGCTGGAAGATCATCACCGACCCTTCGACCGCGCTCATCGCCTTTGAGGCCGGCGAGCTTGACTATGCCAGCATCCCCACCGCCAACTGGGAGGACATCCAGAATAACGACAAGTACACTTCCGAGCTTTCGATCACCAACCACACCACCTACCTCATTCTCAACCACGAGGTTGCCCCCTTTGACAACAAGCTGGTCCGGCAGGCCCTTAACTATGCCATCAACAAGGATGACATGTGCCTGATGGCGGCCGACGGTCTGGCCTCTGTCGCTGTGACGATGGCCAAGCCTGGACTGGTATTCGGCGCGACGGAGGACTGCCCCACCTACTCCTACGACCCCGAAAAGGCCAAGTCTCTGCTTGCCGAGGCCGGCTTTCCCGACGGATTTGACGCCGGTCCCATTAAAACCATCAGCGGATACTTTGAAAAGGTCGCCCAGATTGCCCAGTCCAACCTGTCCGCCATCGGCGTCACCTCCAGCGTGGAAATGTGCGAGTCCTCGTCCTATATGAGCGACTGCATCTCCGGCAACTTCGGCGTCGCCGTCATGGGCGTCACTCTGGGCAGGGACTACGCCATGTTTGACCAGATTTACTGCACGCAGTTTATCGACAACCTCGACTTGGCCCGCTACTCCAATTCCGAGGTTGACGAGCTCTTTAAGCAGGGCGTCGCCACCGTCGACAAGGCCGAACGCGAGGCCATTTACAAAAAAGTCATCGACATCGTGCAGGAAGACGCCGTGTATGTTCCCATCTTCTTTAAGCAAAAACCCATCGCATACAATCCCAATCTCCATGTCACCACCTATCTCACCTCCACCTTCTGCTACGAGTGGAGCTGGAACTAACCAAACATACCAAAAGGCCGTCCCTTCAAGGGGACGGCCTTTTTTGCGGCACGGGGTTATTGTAAAATGTCGGCCAGCGTGTCGACCGCGGCGTCGACGTCCTGACGGGTGACGTCGTTGCTGGTCAGCCAGCGGAAGCTCCCGTTGTTTTCGGGGGTGATTTTAAAGCCTTTTTTCAGCATTTTCGCCGGAATGGCTTCCCGCTCCTTCTTCGGGCGGTTGACGCGGAAAAAGACCATGTTGATTTCCGGGCGCCTATCGAGCACAACGTCGTCGAGCGCCGCGAGACGATCGGCCAGATGGGCGGCGTTTTCATGGTCGACGTGCAGACGGGCCGGCATGTCGCGGATGGCGATAATGCCGGCGGCGGCCAGGAATCCGGCCTGACGCATACCGCCGCCCAGCATCTTGCGGTATTTGCGGGCGCGCTCCACCACGTCGCGCGGGCCGGCGAAAATGGCGCCGACCGGGGCGCACAGCCCCTTGGAGAGGCAGCAGGAGACGGTGTCGCAGTGCTTGGCCAGCTCTTTCACGTCGACCCCGAGCGCCGCGGCGGCGTTAAAGAGGCGGGCGCCGTCGACGTGGACGGGGATCTTGTGCTTTCTGGCCATCTTGTAAATCTCGCTCATGGTCGAAACGGGAACGACGCGGCCGTTGGCCAGCGCGTTTTCCAGACAGATGAGCGCGGTTGCCGGCTCGTGAATGTCGTCGGCGCGGATGGCGGCCTCGATGCTCTGCGCATCGGGTATGCTGTCCCTGAAGTACAGCATACGCAGGTTGGCGCCCGACAAAACGGCCGTGCCCCCCACCTCGTGCTCGAAGATGTGGCAGTCGGCGCCGACAATCACCTCGTCGCCCCGGCGCGTCTGGCACATGAGCGCCAGCTGGTTGCCCATGGTGCCCGAAGTGACCAGAAGGGCCGCTTCCTTGCCCAAAATCTCTGCGGCCAGCCGTTCCAGCTCGTTGACGGTCGGGTCGTCGCGATAAACGTCGTCACCCACCTCGGCCACCAGCATGGCGTCACGCATGGCCTGCGTCTGCTGTGTTACCGTATCACTGCGCAAATCGATGATTTTCATCGTCATTCTCCTTCTCTCTTCAAGGCGTCAGCCCAAAATCCGCAACCTGCATGTGCGGTGAATTTCTTATGAATATTATAGCATCCGGGCGTTTTTTTGTAAATAAGAACGATTGACAACCCTTTGTCCGGCATTATATCATTAATAATAAGAGCAGGCATCCAATGCCGATTGTCAAACGCCTTTTAGAAAGCCGATGGAGGTACCCACCGTGATAGAACAGGAACTTCTGCGTCAGATTATTGCCGGGTGTGACGAGGCTCTTCGTGACACCTTTCTGCGTCGTATGGACGCCGCCCTGCGCATCGCCGCCACCAAGCTGCAAACAGGCGAACCCATCTGGAACCCTGAGGAAGAACAGGCTATGCTCGACAGCATTACGCGCGGCCTCTCTCCCGAGCTTTCGCGCAAGGCCTATGTGCTGTGGAAGGGGCTGACCCGCATGAGCCGCGGCCGCCAGTACCGCTTTTTTGTCGAGCACGACCCCAGCCTTGTCTTAAACCACGAGCCTGACATCGT
>CAKUPI010000089.1 GCA_934675045.1 uncultured Eubacteriales bacterium | reverse complement strand
ACGGCGCTGTATCCGCTGCCGCGCCCGGCGTTGACCTCCTGCGCCAGCCAGGCCAGCTCGGCCCCGCTGCCAATCAGGTAAACGCCGCCTGCATCCTGCGCCGGCTTGCGCACATCGCCTGCGCCCTCCCAGGCGGTTTTGGCCGCAAGGGGAACCGTCACCGACTGCGAACCGGCCCCGGTGGCGGCGCTTAGGGGAATACTGCCCGTCTGCCGGGCGTAGTTGGCGCTCTGGAAGGTCCAGATATAGTCGTACCCGACGGGCAGCTCGTAGATCAGACCGTCGGTACCGGCCCTGGGCGCCATGACGGCTGTGCCGGTTTTGACCTCGAGCGTGCCGTTTTCGATGGCAGCGCCCCCGATCGGCGCGCCGTAGGCAAAGGTGACCGTCTGCACCGGCCGGGCGGTCAGGGTCACGCTGACGCTGTCGGCCCCGCCGCTTACCGTAGCCGAGCCGGAAGCCGGTTCATAGCCGAAATGGCTGGCGGCCCAGTGATACGTGCCGTTTTCCAGCGTGTATACATAGCGGGTGCCGGAGTTTTCGGCAATGGGCCGGGTGTGCGCGTCGTCGGCATAGAGCGCAAAGTCCGCCCCGTCCGGCGTGACGGCAAAGGTCAGGTCGTAAACCGGCGCCCACACGGCGTACAGGCTGGTGTCCCCGGTGATGGTGATCGCGCCGCCGTCCGGATAGGCGATATCGGTGCTGTTTTCGTCGGCCGCCCAGCCCTTGAACACATGGCCGTCATAGGCAAAGGGGTTTTTCAGCAGCGTCCCGGTGCCGAAAATGCCCTGATTCCGGGTCTCTCCCGTGCCGTTGTTGGCGTGGAAGGTCACCTGCTTGGGCAGGGTGTACGCAAAGTTCTTCAGCCACATGCAGTCGTCGGTATGGCTGTAATATCCGCGGTAATAGGAAATGGTAATAATGTCCTGCTCGCCGGCCTGAATCGTGGCCGTGCCGCTCTTGGTTCCGTTGCAGCCCGTAACGGCGCCGCCGCTCCCGTAGGACGAATAGGTGTACAGCGTTTTTGAGCCGTTTTTGACCTCAAGGCCGGAAGAAGAGGTGGTGCTCAGCTTATACTCAAACGAAACGGTTGCGGACTGCTTCATTTGAAGGGTAATGGTCGACCTCGTCGAGCTTTTTCCCGCATTGCCCGACCGAAGCCACGGGCCGCCCTCCGTCTCCGAATCCACGGTAAACGGATAGGATGTGCCGTTGCTGACGGTGCAGACCTCCGTCAGGCCGGCAAAAAAGCTGTCAAAGGTGGTTTGCGCCGGATCGGACGCAAGCGCGGTGCCGGGGACCATGCCAAGCACCATCACAAGAGCCAGAAACAGCGACAATACGCGCTTTTTCAATGGTAGTCCCTCCTGAAATTGAAAATCATTTATATAAAACCGCATTTCGGCGGATAATTTTCCCCAAGCTGGCGCGCTGGGGCCAAACTTCGGCGGATAATTTCCCTCAAGCCGGGCGCGCTGGGGCCGAACTTCGGCGCAAAAACAAAAAATCCGTACAGTCACTGGCGACTATACGGATCATGCTGATAGTTTCCGACAGCCCCGGTGTTGGCGGGGTGTGCAGGCAACGGCCGGCGCATCTGACTTAGCCTTTTCGAAAAGGCATCACAGTGACCCACTCGCGGGGGACTCTCACCCCCATTCCGCCGTCAGGAGACGTGCTCCCGTCCGCGTTACCTTTATACCTCTTTACTTTTCCCTATCGAGTATACCATTTTTCCGCAAAAACACAAGAGCCATTTTGCCCTTTCGGCGCGCAAAGCGAAAGCGCCGGGGAAGGAAAGGCACGGAAGGTGCGCCGGGGAAGCGCTTCCAAGCCGCCGCCTCGGTTCCCTTCGGAAGGGCGGGGAAAAGGGCCAATTCCCCGAAACAGAAAAAGCTGTGGGCATTGTCCGGCAATACCCGCAGCTTTTCAACCGTATGGAATGATCCGCGGCGTACCACGGGCAATTCTTTTAAAAAACCGTACCGGCGCCGATGTAGTGGGTCTTGTAATACCCGCTTTCCATCGTGTCGATCTTGACAACGTCCCCGGGGGAGGAGGCATGGATAAAGCTGCCGTTGCCGATATAGATGCCGACGTGACCGACCTTGCTCGAGCCGGAGGAACGGCTGAAGAAAACCAGATCGCCCGTCTGAAGCGCCGACTTGCTGATTTTGGTCACGCTGGTCGAATACTGGGCCGACGAGGAGCGCTGAAGGCCGATGTTGAAGTGAGAGAAAACGTACTTGGTAAAGCCGGAGCAGTCAAAGCCCTTGGGGCTGGAACCGCCGTAAACGTACTTGACGCCGAGGAAGGTCTTGGCGTAATCGATGATTTCCTGCCGGGTGCCGCTCGCCTGACCCGAAGGGGCCGCGGCGGTATCAGCAGCGCCGTTGCGGCTGGGCGCGGCGGTATAGGCGACCACTTCGATGTAGTCGGGGTGGATATAACCGGTGTTGGAGCCGCAGGTCACCTTGAGCCAGCCGTTGTTGATGCCGATGATCTTGGCGACGGTGCCGCTGGTCAGGCGGGTGACAACGGCAGCCGAGGTCGAAGGTTCTGCGCGCAGGTTGAGTACCGCGGTCGTCACTTTGGCGCCGCCCGGCTCGATGTTCATGACAGGGGAGAGGTCGACGTAGTCGTCGCTGATATAGCCGACCATGCCGTTGTAGGCGGCCTTGTACCAGCCGTTGTCCGTCTTGTCGAGAACGCAGACGCGCTGACCGCTCTGCAAACTGCCCAGAACAGCGTCGGAAGTGGAAGCGCCGGCGCGGAAATTGACCGACGAAGAAGTCTCAACCGTGCCGCCCTGCACATCAAAGGCAAAGGCGGAAACGGTCATGGCAGCGGCGGTCAACACGCCGGCCAGCAGAACCTTGGATAATTTCATAAATACCTCCATAGAACGGAGACGGGGGGACGCTTATTTGCCGCTCAGCGCCCTTTCCAGCCAGATAGATGCAATATCCAGCGCGGTGTACAGCCCGTCTTTTTCAGTCGATTTTACAACACGGTCCCGAGAGCTGATCTCGGGGTCAGTCAGCTGAAGCTGTACCGATACCCGCCCAGAGAGCTTGAGGTCCTTCAAAGGTTCCGACGAACCGACCTGCATCATAATGATGTACTTGTCGGCCATGCTCCCGTAATAAATGATCGTGTCCTTCCTCATCAGAGGGCGGCCCTTGTAAGTGAGCGGAAAATCGTTGCTTTGTTTTGAAGCGTTCATCAGCTTACCTCCATTTTCTATTTTACCATAAAAGTAACAAAAGTCAAACAAAATAGTTACAAAAGATATACAAAAATAAAGTCGGATTTTTGTAGCAGCCCCAAAACCCTGTCATTGCAAGGGTTTGCGGGCACAGGAAAAAAATTTTTCGCGCCGAAATCTGGAAAAAACTGAAAGAAAAAAGGAAAAAACAGGCGGAAAAAAGCCGTCAGGGCCGCCGCAGGGAAGGGCGTTCCCGGCAGGCGGCCCGAATGTTGGTTGCTGCGGGAAGGAGAAGCGCTCCCGGCTTTCCGCATTAAAAAGCGATTTTTTCTTCGATATAGGCCTGCAGCCCGGCGATGGGCAGGCGAACCTGCTCCATGCTGTCGCGCTCGCGGACGGTGACGCAGCCGTCGGTTTGGCTGTCAAAGTCGTAGGTGACACAGAAGGGGGTGCCGATCTCGTCCTGACGGCGGTAGCGCTTGCCGATGGAGCCGGCGTCGTCAAAGTCGCAGTTGAAGCGGGCGGACAGCTGGGCGTGAATCTGCCGGGCCGGCTCGCTCAGTTTTTTAGAGAGGGGGAGAATGGCGCACTTGACGGGGGCGATGGCGGGGGCAAAGCGCATGACGACGCGGGTGTCGTTCTTGTCGGCGTCGACGACCTCTTCATCGTATGCGTCGCTGAGGGCGGCGAGCACCATGCGGTCGACGCCGACCGAGGGCTCGATGCAGTAGGGCAGGTAATGCTCGCCGGTTTCGGCGTCAAAATACTCCATGTTTTCGCCCGAGGTGGTCTGGTGGGCCTTGAGGTCAAAGTCGGTGCGCGAGGCAACGCCCCACAGCTCGCCCCAGCCAAAGGGGAAGAGGTATTCGATGTCGGTCGTGGCGTTGGAGTAGTGAGACAGCTTTTCCGGCTCGTGGTCGCGGTAGCGCAGGTTTTCGCCCGACAGGCCGATGTCGCCCAAAAACTCCATGCAGGTCCGCTTCCAGAAGTCAAACCACTCAAGCTCGGTGCCGGGGCGGCAGAAGAACTCCAGCTCCATCTGCTCAAACTCGCGGGTGCGGAAAATGAAGTTGCCCGGCGTGATTTCGTTGCGGAAGGCCTTGCCGATTTGCGCGATGCCGAAGGGCACCTTCTTGCGGCTGGTGCGCTGCACGTTTTTAAAGTTGACAAAAATGCCCTGCGCCGTCTCGGGGCGCAGATAAATTTCGGACTTGCTGTCCTCGGTAATGCCGAGAAAGGTCTTGAACATCAGGTTAAAGCTGCGGATGGGGGTGAAGTCGGTGCTGCCGCAGTTGGGGCATTTGATGCCGTTTTCCCGAATGTAGCGCTCCATATCGCCGAAATCGAGGCTGTCGGGCTCGTGGCCGCAGAAGGCCTCGATCAGGTTGTCGGCGCGGTGGCGGGTGCGGCAGGCTTTGCAGTCCATCAGCGGGTCGGAAAAGCCGCCGACGTGGCCCGAGGCCACCCACACCTGCGGGTTCATCAGAATGGCGCAGTCAAGACCGACGTTGTAGGGGGACTGCTGCACAAAGCGGCTCCACCAGGCCTTTTTGACGTTGTTTTTCAGTTCGACGCCCAGAGGGCCGTAGTCCCAGGTGTTGGAAAGTCCGCCATAGATTTCGCTGCCGGCGTACACAAAGCCGCGGCCCTTGCACAGGGCAACCAGCTTGTCCATGGTTTTATCGGCATTTTTCATAGGGTATCCCTCCAAATGGTGAATCAGACAAAAGCGCATGATTACACTATTATATATTATGATGATATTTATCAGCAATATCATAAACTAAAAAGCCGGTAATTGCAAGGGCTTGGTTCCATTTTGTGGGGAATGCACTGTGCAAAACCGGCCTGCGCGCGGCCAAACAGCGGGAAAGAGGTTTGCTTTTGCCCTTTGCTGCTGGTACAATAACCTTCAGTAAAGGGAGGCTTGCGGCATGAAAAAAATCCTTTGCATGTGCCTTGCGCTGAGCCTGCTGCTGTGCGGCTGCCGGCAGGGGCCGCAGAAATACACCGCGCAGCGCTACGATCTGTTCGACACCTTAATCATACTGACGGCTTACAGCGACAGCCGCGAGTCGTTTGACGCCATGGCATCGCTGGCCTTTGCGGAGTTTGAGCGGCTGCCCCGCCTGTTTGACATTTACGGCGACACGGGCGAGGGTCTGGCACGCCTCAACGCGCAGGCGGGGGCGGGGCCGCAAAAAACAGAGCCCGAGGTCATGCAGCTGCTGGAGCTGGGGCAAAGAGGGTATGTGCTGACCGGCGGGAAGGTCAACATCGCCATGGGGGCTGTGCTGCGGCTGTGGAGCGATGCGCGCAGCGCGGCGCTGGAAAACCCCCGGCAGGCGGCCCTGCCCGAAAGTGCGGCCCTGCGGGAGGCGGCCAAGCACTGCGGCATCGAGCAGCTTGTGCTGGACAGCGAGGCGGGAACGGCCGAGCTGCGCGACCCGGACATGCGCATTGACGCCGGCGCCGTGGCCAAGGGGTTTGCCACCGGTCTGGTGGCCGACGCGCTGCGCGCCGCCGGGTACACCGGCTTCATCCTTTCCGCGGGGGGGAATGTCTGGGCCGAGGGCACGCCGCCCGATGCCGAGGGCTGGCGGGTCGGCGTGCAAAGCCCGGACGAAAGCGGCCGGCTGCTGAGCACCGTGACGGTCTCCGACTGCGCCGTCGTCACCTCGGGCGGCTACCTGCGCTATTTTACCGTCGACGGCGTGCAATACCACCACATCATCGACCCCGAGACGCTGATGCCGTCCGACGCCGTGCTGTCGGCCACCGTGATCTGCTCCGATTCCGGCGTGGCCGATCTGCTGTCGACAGCCTGCTTTATGCTGCCGGAAAGTCAAAGCGCCGCGCTCATCCGGAAGGTGGACGGAGCGCGGCTCATTGTGCTGGGGAAGGACGGCGGGCTGTTCGAAGCGCCGTGAGATCACAGCGTTTCCCCGCGCTGCGGAGAAAGGCCGGCCTCGGAAAAGACAAAGGGGTTGGCGCGCACGGCGCAGGAGAAGCGCTCCCGATGGTGCTTTTGCGTGTAGCTGACGTTGAGCAGCCATTCCCGGGTCAGCAGGTGATAGATTTCGCTGATGATGCCGCACAGATATTGCTTGTCCTCGTCAGAAAGCTGATACAGATCGGTGCGAAACTCCAGCTCCTCCCACAGGTGGTAAATGGCCAGTATGAGATCGGTAAAGCTCTCGTGATCCATCAGCACCGGATTTTCGATGACCTTGAGGAAATACTTGTGCCGGTTGCCCAGGTGGTAATGCAGGGCAAAAAAGTCGGTGCGGTCCGGGGCGACGGCAAAGGCATAGCCGTCGACAAAGCGATGGGCCTGCTCGAAATCAGAGCGGTCCCAGCTTTCCGAGATGTGCATGGCGCTGCAAAGCTCCCGGCTGCCGGGGTCGCACAGCAGCAGGTAGCGCAGCATGTCAGAGCCCGATTCATTGAAAAAAATGCTCTCGATCATGCTGACCTTGCCGCGGTGCTCCTCGCGGTGTGCGGCGTCCAAAACCCGCTCGAACACCAGAGAAACCAGAATGACCTCGAGGGGGAGAAAGGCGATGTCGTGCAGGGCGAAAATGGTGATGTGGTGCAGATCGCGGAAGATCACATAGTGCAGAACGTAAAAAAAGGCCGACAGGCACACCATGCCGATAATCAGCTTCTTCATGGAAAGACGCTGCCGGAATTGCAGCTTTTTAAAGGGATTCATGCAGACGATCCACCTCTTTATCATGCAAAAAAACAAAGGACAATGGCTGCGTCAGTCATTGTCCGGCGAACAAAAAACTTTTCCTGATATTATTCTAACAACGGAAAGCCGTTGTGTCAATCTTTTTTGCGGGAAAAAGGGCGAAAAGGGCAAAACGGGCGGGAAAGCGCAATTTTTTTCAAAACCGGCGCGGCGCCGCTCAGGCGGGAGAGGGCTACACGGGCTCGTCAAAGCAGCGCGAAAGCTTCCCCAACGCTTTTTTCTCAATGCGTGATACATAGCGCACCCGTTATTGTAAGTGAGTTTGCCCTGAAAATCGCGCCGCTCATAACGGCGCAAACCGCGGACAGGACT
>CAKUPI010000088.1 GCA_934675045.1 uncultured Eubacteriales bacterium | reverse complement strand
GGGTCCGGCACCCGTCCTTTCCCAACACGGTGGCGGGCGTCATCTATCAGCCGGGGGCCTTTTCGGCCCTTTACGACGGGCAGTACGACCAGCCCGTCGCCGACAGCGCGCGGCGGGCCGCGCAGGACGCCCTCAACGGCTGGGACCCGTCGGGGGGCGCCATTTACTACTACAATCCGGACAAGACGACCAACAAGTGGATTTGGTCGCGCCCGGTCATTGCCACCATCGGCAGGCATGTGTTTGCCAAATAGCGGGGAAGGCAGGCCGGTCGCGGGGAGCGCCGCAGGGGAGAGGTTTCCCGTGCGGCGCTCTTTTTGCGTCCCCGGGCGCGCGGGCGGCGGACAGAGCGGAGGTGGCAACAATTTTTTTGTGGGACGGGCGGCAACAATTCCTTGACATTATATACAAAGCAAGCTAAACTGAATGGAGATAATATGGAGTTTTGTGCGGTTTTCCGCGACAGGGCCGCACTGCTGCTATCATCGTCAATTTACATTGTATAAGGAGGGTATAGCTTGCCACCACAGGGAATGACCTGGTTGTTCTGCGTCATTGCTTTGCTGGTCGGCGCCGCCACGGGTCTTTTTGCCGGATACACTTACCGCAGAAAAATCGCAGAAAAAGAAATCGGCAGTGCCGAAGAAGAAGCAACACGCATTATCAACGAGGCTATCAAAGGCGCCGAGGCGAAAAAACGGGAAGCCGTTGTGGAAGCCCGCGAAGAAATCTATCGCGCCCGCGCCGAGTTTGACAAAGAAGTCAAGGAGCGCCGCTCCGAGCTGCAAAAGCAGGAGCGCCGCTTGCAGCAAAAGGAAGAAACCATCGATCGCAAGTACGAAAGCGCCGAGCAGAAAGAGGAAAAGCTTTCTCAAAAGCTCAAGCAGACAGAAGAGCTGCAGGAAGAGGTACGCGCTCTGAAAAAGAGCCAGCTTGAGGTGCTCGAGCGCATTTCCGGCCTGACGGTAGAGGAGGCCAAAAACTACCTCGTCGAGCAGGTGGAAAACGACGCGCGGCACGACGCTGCCGTCAAGCTGAAGGAGATCGAGCGCCAGCTCAAGGAGGATTCCGACCAGAAGGCCCGCGAAATCCTTTCGACGGCCATTCAGCGCTGCGCGGCGGATCACGCCAGCGAAGCCACCGTTTCGGTGGTGCCGCTGCCCAACGACGAAATGAAGGGCCGCATCATCGGCCGCGAGGGCCGCAACATCCGCACCCTTGAAATGCTGACGGGCGTCGACCTCATCATCGACGACACCCCCGAGGCCATTACGCTGTCCAGCTTTGATCCGGTGCGCCGCGAAGTGGCGCGGCTTGCGCTGGAAAAGCTCATTCTGGACGGCCGTATCCACCCCGCCCGCATCGAGGAGACGGTGGAAAAGGCCCGCCGCGAGGTGGAGACCATCATCAAGCAGGAGAGCGAGCGCGCCCTGTTCGAGACGGGCCTTCACGGCATTCACCCCGAGCTTGTCAAGCTGCTGGGGCGGATGCGCTACCGCACGAGCTACGGCCAGAACGTGCTCAACCACTCCATCGAGGTCGCCCACATCGCAGGGCTGCTCGCCGGGGAGCTGGGGGCCGACGTCACGCTGGCCAAGCGCGCCGGTCTGCTGCATGACATCGGCAAGGCCGTCACCCATGAGGTCGAGGGCAGCCACGTCAACATCGGCGTCGACCTGGCCAGAAAATACCGGGAAAAAGAAGAGGTCATTCACGCCATTCAGGCCCACCACGGCGACGTCGAGGCGCAGACGGTTGTCGCCTGTCTGGTACAGGCGGCCGACGCCATTTCCGCCGCGCGTCCCGGCGCCCGGCGCGAAAACCTCGAAGCCTATATCAAGCGTCTGGAAAAGCTGGAAGAGCTGGCAGACGGCATGAAGGGCGTCGAAAAGAGCTTTGCTTTCCAGGCGGGCCGCGAAATCCGCATCGTTGTCAAGCCCGAGGAGGTCAAGGACGACGAGATGATTCTGCTGGCCCGCGAGCTGGCCAAGAAAATCGAGAGCGAGCTCAACTACCCCGGTCAGATCAAGGTCAACGTCGTGCGCGAGACCCGCGCCGTCGAGTACGCGAAATAGGACAGACAAAGCGGCAGGTCGAAAGACCTGCCGCTTTTTGCTGCGCGGATGCCGCCGGGCGCGCGGGGAGAACCGGCAGCGCGGGGCGCATGGGGAAACCGGGCCGCGGGGCGCATGGGAAAACCGGGCCGCCGGGCGCGTGGGGAAAACCGGCGCCACGGGGCGCGTGCGGGAAAACCGGGCCGCCGGGCGCGTGGGGAGAACCGGGCCGCCGGGGCGCGTGGGGAAACCGGGCCGCCGGGTGCGCATGGGGAAACCGGGCCGCCGGGTGCGCATGGGGAAACCGGTGCCGCGGGGCGGGCCTTCAGCGCAGCAGGGGGCTGGGCCAGCGCACCCCCTCGATGTGGATAAAGCGGATTTTGCCGATTTCATAGCTGCCGAGCGGGCGATAGTCGGCGTCATAGGAGTGCGCGGCGACCAGAATGTTTTTCAGCGTCGGCGGGCCGTTGACGGCGACCACGACCGGCGTGTGGTGGTAATGCGGCCCGTTTGCGGCCAGTTGGACCACGTCGCCCGGCTCGACGTCGGAAACGGACACCTCGCGCCCGTACGGCCCGACGCCGGTGTTGCCCGTCATAAAGTTGTAAAAATACGGCACGCCCGTCCACGCGGCCGATCGGCTGCCGAGCGAGATGTAGTACCAGCCGTATACCGGCGTGTCGTTCATCACGCCGCTGCCGGCGTAGACGCACTGGCTGGCAAAGTTGGTGCAGTCGCCGCCGATTTTCTCAAAGTCATAAAACATGGGGTTGCGCCCGTAAGCCCAGCGGTGCGCATAGGCCACGGCGGCCGCCCGGTCGTACGGGCGGGTTTCGAGAGTCATAAAAGTCCCCCTTTCCATCTGCCTTATCGTATGCGCCGCCGGGCGGCGGAGTGACAGAGGGAGAAAGGGGGACCTTCTATGTTATTCGAGCGACAGCTGCTGCTCCGGCAAATCCTCCTGCCGCAGCAGAGCGCCGGCCGCGGGGAGGGTGCGCGTGCGGTAACGGGCCGGGTTGGACAGGGAGGCGCTTTCAAGCAGCTCGGCCGATGTCACCTTCTGGCCGCGCTTGAGGCTCAAAACGGCGACGCCCTGCGTAGAGCGGGTCGTTTTGGGGGCCAGAAGGGCGGTGTTGACAATGAGCGCGCGCACGCCGGTCGAAAGCACGACCTCGGCGTCCTCGCGCAGATGAATGACGGCGACCAGCGGGCTCAGGGCGGAGAAGGCGCCCGTCAGCTTGCGGCGGTTGGACTTGGTGCGGAATACGGCGCTTTCTACCTTGGCCACCTTGCCGTTTTCGAAGAAATAGAGAAGATTGCCCAGAAAATCGCCCGGGAGATAGGCGAAAACGGGGATTTCCCCCTCGTCCATGCCCAGCTTCTGCGGCAAGAAGTCGCCGAGAACGCTGGCCTTGGAATCGTCGAACTCGTACAGCCGCGCCTTGTAGGCCTGGCACCGGTTGGTCAGAAAGACGATCTCCTCGGCGTTTTGCCCCTCGAGCGAGAGGCGGATTTCGTCGCCCTCTTTAAGCTTGTGCTCGCCCGACATGCGCAGCGACTGCGGCGTGATTTTTTTGAAATACCCGTCGCGCGTCATAAAGAGGTGCACCGGGTAATCCTCGATGCTCTGGCTTTCGTCATACTCCTCGATCTCGCTTTCGTAAACGATGGAGGAGCGGCGGGTCGTCGGGTATTTTTTGATGATGCTTTCCAGCTCGCGGATGATGATGGTGCGCAGCTTTTCGCGGCTGCCCAGAACATCCTCCAGCCGCTTGATTTCGGCTTCCAGCGCGTCGGTCTCGGCCAGACGCTTGAGGATATATTCCTTGTTGATGTTGCGCAGCTTGATTTCGGCGATATACTCGGCCTGCCGCTCGTCGATGCCGAAGCCGATCATCAGGTTGGGAATGACCTCGGCGTCCTCCTCGGTTTCGCGGATGATTTGAATGGCGCGGTCGATATCCAGCAGGATTTTGCGCAGGCCGCGCAGCAGGTGCAGCTTGTCCTTTTTGCGGCCGAGGTCAAAATGCACCCGGCGGCGCACACATTCGGTGCGCCAGGCGCCCCACTCCTCGAGGATTTCGGCGACGCCCATCACCCGGGGCGTACCGCTTACCAGAATGTTGAAGTTGCACGAGAAGGTGTCGCACAGCGGCGTCAGCTTCATCAGCTTCTGCATCAGCCTGTCGGGGTCGGTGCCGCGCTTGAGGTCGATGGTCAGCCGCAGGCCCTGAAGGCCGGTCTCGTCGCGCATGTCGGAGATTTCGCGGATTTTGCCCGCCTTGATAAGCTCGGTCACCTTGTCGATGATGGCCTCGATGGTGGTGGTGTAGGGGATTTCGGTGATTTCAATGAGGTTGCCCTTTTGCACATAGCGCCACTTGGCGCGCACTTTGAAAGAGCCGCGGCCGGTGCGGTAAATCTGCTCCATCTGCGCGCGGTCGTAGATGATTTCGCCGCCGGTGGGGAAGTCGGGGGCGGTCAGCACCGACAAAAGGTCGCAGCCGGGGTCTTTTAAATACGCGATGGCGGCGCGGCACACCTCGTTTAAGTCAAAGCCGCAGATGCTGCACGCCATGCTGACGGCGATGCCCAGGTTGGGCGAAGCCAGAATGTTGGGGAAGGTGGTGGGCAGCAGGGTCGGCTCTTTCATGGTGCCGTCGTAGTTGTCGACAAAGTCGACGGCGTCGACGTCGATGTCGGAGAAAATCTCCTGACAGAACTTGTCCAGCCTGGCCTCGGTGTAACGCGGGGCGGCGTAGGCCATGTCGCGCGAATAGACCTTGCCGAAGTTGCCCTTGGAATCGACAAAGGGCATGAGCAGCGATTCGTTGCTGCGCGTCAGACGCACCATGGTCTCGTAAATGGCGGCGTCGCCGTGGGGGTTTAAGCGCATGGTCTGGCCGACGATGTTGGCCGATTTGGTGCGCGCGCCGGTCAGAAGGCCCATTTTGTACATGGTGTAAAGAAGCTTGCGGTGCGCCGGCTTGAAGCCGTCGATTTCGGGCAGCGCGCGGGAGACGATGACGCTCATGGCGTAGGGCATGAAGTTTTGCTCGAGCGTTTCGGTGATGGGCTGCTCGACATACCATTGCTTTTTGCTCATGGAAGGCTCCTTTAGCTGATATCCAGAAGGTCGAGGTAGCGGGCCCCGTTTTCTGCGATAAAGTCCTTGCGGCCGCTCAAATTGTCGCCCAGCAGCACGTCAAACATCTGCGCCGTCGCCTCGGCCTCGGCGGGCAGCACCTTGATAAGCCGCCGGGTTTCGGGGTTCATGGTGGTTTCCCACATCATTTCGGGCTCGTTTTCGCCGAGGCCCTTGGAGCGCATGATGGACACCTTTTTGCCGGCCAGCTTTTTCAAAAGCTCCTCCTTTTCCCGCTCGTCATAGGCAAAATAGGACTTGTCCTTGACGGTCAGCTCGTAAAGGGGGCTTTCGGCGATATAGACATAGCCCTGATCGATGAGAGCGGGAGTCAGGCGGTACAGCATGGTCAGGATGAGGGTGCGGATTTGAAAGCCGTCGTAATCGGCGTCGGTGCAGATGATGACCTTGCTCCAGCGCAGCGCCTCGAGGTCAAAGGCGGCAAGGTCGCGGCTTTTGGCCTTGACGTCGACGCCGCAGCCGAGCACGCGGATGAGGTCGGTGATGATTTCCGACTTGAAGATTTTGCCGTAGTCGGCCTTGAGGCAGTTGAGAATCTTGCCGCGCACCGGCATGATGGCCTGAAACTCGGGGTCGCGGCCCTGCTTGACCGACCCGAGGGCGCTGTCGCCCTCGACGATATACAGCTCGCGCCGGCTCAAATCCTTGCTGCGGCAGTCGACAAACTTCTGCACGCGGTTTTGAATGTCGATGTTGCGGACCATATTCTTTTTGAAGTTGAGCCGCGACTTTTCCGCCTGCTCGCGCGAGCGCTTGTTGATGAGCACCTGCTCGGCGATTTTTTCGGCATCCTGCCGGTTTTCGATGAAGTAAATCTCGAGGTTGGAGCGCAGAAAATCGGTCATCATTTCCTGAATAAACCGGTTGGTGATGGCCTTTTTGGTCTGGTTTTCGTACGAGGTATAGGTGGAAAAGCCGTTGGTGACGAGAATCAGGCTGTCGGCAATGTCCTGAAAGGTGATTTTGCTTTCGTTTTTCTGGTACTTGCCCTGCTGCTTGAGATAGGCGTCCACCGCCGAGACAAAGGCAGAGCGGGCCGCCTTGTCGGGGGCGCCGCCGTGCTCCAGCCAGGAGGAGTTGTGGTAATACTCCAGCCGGGGCTGCGCGGACACAAAGCAGAAGGCCGCCTCGACCTTGACCTTGTATTCCGGCTTGTCCTGCCGGTCGCGGCCGCGCTTTTCGGCACGGAAGGAGGTCACCGGGGTCAGCGCCGACTCGCCGGACAGCTCGCGGACGTAATCCAGAATGCCGCTCGGGTAGGAAAAGGCGTAGCTGTCGAACCGGCCCGGCGCCGTTTCGTCTTTCAGGTGAAAGGTCAGCCCGGCGTTGACGACGGCCTGACGCTTGAGAATGTCGAGGAAATACTCGAGCGGAATGTTGACGTCGGTAAAAACGTCAAGGTCGGGCTTGAAGCGCTGCACGGTGCCGGTCTTTTTGCCCGCGTAGGGGACCTTGAGCATGCCGCCCGGCGCGTCGGTGACATTTTCGCCGCGCCGGAAGTGCAGGGTGTATTCAAAGCCGTCGCGGCGCGAAACAACGTCCATGTACTCCGAGCTGTACTGGGTGGCGCAGGCGCCCAGACCGTTGAGACCGAGGGAGTACTCGTAGCTTTCGCCCTCGTCGTTTTTGTATTTGCCGCCGGCGTACAGCTCGCAGTAGATGAGCTCCCAGTTGTAGCGGCCCTCTTTTTCGTTGTAGTCAAGGGGCATGCCGCGGCCGAAGTCCTCGACCTCGATGGAGTGGTCGAGAAAGCGGGTCACGTTGATGACGCTGCCGTAGCCCTCGCGCGCCTCGTCGATGGAGTTGGACAGAATCTCGAACACGGCGTGCTCGCAGCCCTCGATGCCGTCCGATCCGAAAATGACGCCGGGGCGTTTGCGAACGCGGTCGGCGCCTTTGAGCGAGGAAATGCTCTCATTTCCGTATTCCTGTTTGGGCTTTTTTGCCATGTTCTCCTCCCAAATCGTGCGTTTCCAAAATAGCGTTACACTTAATAATACCGAATATTCCGGCCGGTGTCAAATGCCGGCCCGGACGTATAAGTTTTGGCATAGCGGGGAAAACT
>CAKUPI010000087.1 GCA_934675045.1 uncultured Eubacteriales bacterium | reverse complement strand
AGGCCACAAGGTTTTTGGCCACATAGCGGGCCATGTACGAGGCCGAGCGGTCGACCTTGGTCGGGTCCTTGCCCGAGAAGGCGCCGCCGCCGTGGCGGGCGTAGCCGCCGTAGGTGTCGACGATGAGCTTGCGGCCGGTCAGGCCGCTGTCGGCGGCGGGGCCGCCCAGCACAAAGCGGCCGGTGGGGTTGATGAAAAAGCGGGTGTCGCCGTCGACCATGCGCTTGGGCAGCGACGGGCGGGCCACCTCTTCGATGAGGGCCTCGCGCAGCGTGTCAAGGCTGACATCCTCGGTGTGCTGGGTGGAAATGACGACGGTGTCGATGTGGCAGGGGGCGCCGTTTGCGTCGTAGCGCATGGTGACCTGGCTTTTGCCGTCGGGCAAAATGAAGGGAAGCTGGCCCGACTTGCGCACCTCGGCGAGGCGGCGGGTCAGGTTGTGGGCAAAGGTGATGGGGGCGGGCATGAGCTCTTCGCTTTCGCGGCAGGCAAAGCCGAACATCATGCCCTGATCGCCGGCGCCGATCAGATCGTAGCGGTCGCTGCCGCCGACGCGGTTTTCAACGGCGTTGTTGACGCCCATGGCAATGTCGGGCGACTGCTCGTGAATGGCGGTCAGCACGGCGCAGGTGTGGCAGTCAAAGCCGCTCTGCGCGCCCGTGTAGCCGATGCCCGCCAGCGTGCCGCGGACAATCGAGGGGATGTCGGCATAGCAGTCGGTCGTGATTTCGCCCATGACGAGCACCATGCCGGTGGTGGCGGTGGTTTCGCAGGCGACGTGGGCGGCGGGGTCCTGGGCGAGAATGCAGTCGAGAATGGAGTCGGAAATCTGGTCGCACACCTTGTCGGGGTGCCCCTCGGTGACGCTTTCTGAAGTGAAGATACGGTTAGACATGTGAGCCATTGCGTTGCGGTTCCTTCCTATTATAAATTGGAACAAACAAAAAGGACTCCCGAAAAGGAGTCCTCTGAAAAAACAAAGACCACTCCTTATCGATGTCAGCGTTGCCACCTTTGCCCGCGGGCCGGTTGGCGTGAGGTCATCGAGCTGACTCTCTACCTCATCTCTGGATAACGGCATCCTATTCATTTGTAGCATTTGCTAATATAGCATAATTCCGGCGGTTTGTCAAACAGAGAATGGGGCAGGGGTGCGGGCCGGAATGGGGCAGGGGTGCGGGCCGGATTTACAGGTATTTTTCGCCGTTGTCGGGCAAAAGCACGACAACCTGCCTGCCGTCGTTTTCCGGCCTTTGCGCGATGGCGACGGCGGCGGTCAGCGCCGCGCCCGACGACGGGCCGCACAAAACGCCCTCGAGCCGCGCCAGCTCGCGCACCATGAAAAGGCTGTCCGGCGTGCGGGCGCGCACGACCTCGCTGAGCAGGTACGGGTTGAGAATGGGGGGGACAAAGCCGGCGCCGATGCCGGGGATGTCGTGCCCGCCCGGGAACCCGCCCGAAATGACCGGCGAGTCGACCGGCTCGACGGCGACGATGCGGCAGTCGGGGCAGTGCTTGCGCACCTCCTCGCCGCAGCCGGTCAGCGAGCCGCCCGAGCCGACGCCCGCCACCAGAAAGTCGACGGTGCCGAGGGCCTCGACGATTTCGCGGCCGGTGCCGCGCCGGTGCGCCTCGCAGTTGTCGTCGTTGTCAAACTGCGACGGCATAAAGCAGCCGGGCGTGTTGGCGTGGATGTCGCGCGCTTTTTCCACTGCGCCGGCGACGCCGTCGCCCGGCGGCGTCATGATGATCTCGGCGCCGTACATGCGCATGTGCTCCACGCGCTGCCGTTCGATGTTCTCCGGCATGACCAGAATGCACTTCAGGCCCAGGGCGGCGCAGACCATGCTGAGCGCCACGCCGCAGTTGCCGCCCGTCGGCTCGACGACGACGCCGCCCTCGGGCAGCTCGCCGCGCTGCATGGCGGCCGTGATCATCTGCAAGGCGGCGCGATCCTTTAAGCTGCCGCCGGGGTTCATGCCCTCGAGCTTGCCGTAAAGGGCGGCGCGGCAGCCGTAGGCCCGTTCCAGCCGGTGAAGGCGCAAAAGGGGGGTTTTGCCGATGAGTTCCGTTAAGCTGCCGTATATCTGTGCCATGTTTTCGCTCCTTTCTGAAACCGGCTCCGGGCAAACCGACGGCCGAACGATCGCGTAATGTTTCGGGAAACTGAGATTTTTTATCGAATTGGTGGATTGCGGCAGGGGCAGAATGATAAAAACTGGTGAATTAAGATATTGCACCTTCCTGACAATAATGATAGACTATAATTGACAAAGACACAAGGAAATTCAAAGGTATTTTTTTGATAACAAACAGGAGGAGACAGTTATGAAGTACGAGCGCACTTTCAATTTCTCTGCCGGCCCTGCCATGATGCCCGAATCGGTGCTGGAGGAGATCCGCGACGAAATGATGAACTACCGCGGCAGCGGCATGTGCGTCATGGAAATGAGTCACCGCTCCAAGGTGTTCCAGCAGATCCGCGACGAGGCCGAGCAGGACCTGCGCGAGCTGATGGGCATTCCCGACAACTACAAGGTTCTCTTTGTGCAGGGCGGCGGCACGCTGCAGTTCGCCATGGTCCCCCTGAACCTCATGAAGAACGGCAAGGCCTGCTACGTCGAAACCGGCTCGTGGTCCAAAAAGGCCATCGCCGAGGCCAAAAAGTACGGCGAGGTTGAGATAGTCGCCTCGAGCAAGGACAAAAACTTCTCCTATGTCCCCGACTGCTCCGATCTGGACATTCCCGCCGACGCCGACTACGTCTACATCTGCGAGAACGAGACCATCAACGGCACCACCTACCAGAAGCTGCCCAACACCAAGGGCCACGTTCTGGTTTCCGACCAGAGCTCCATGTTCCTGTCCAGACCCTGCAACGTCGCCGATTACGGCCTCATCTGGGCGGGCGTGCAGAAGAATGTCGGCCCCGCCGGCATGGCCGTCGTCATCATCCGCGAGGACCTCATCCGCGAGGAGCTGGACCCCAAGACCCCCATCTACCTGTCCTACAAGACCCACGCCGACAACGAGTCGATGTACAACACCCCCAACTGCTGGGCCATCTACTGCTGCGGCAAGGTCTTTAAGTACCTCAAGAACCTGGGCGGCCTGTCGGTCATGGACAAGATGAACCAGGAAAAGGCTGCCATTCTGTACGACTTCCTCGATTCCTCCAAGATGTTCCGCGGCTCGGTCCGCAAGGAAGACCGTTCGCTGATGAACGTCCCCTTCGTCACCGAGACGGCCGAGATGGACGCCGAAGTCGTCGCCGCCACCAAGAAGGCCGGCTTTGACAACCTCAAGGGCCACAAGAGCGTCGGCGGCCTGCGCGCTTCCATCTACAACGCCATGCCCAAGGAGGGCGTCGTCGCCCTTGTCGACTTCCTCAAGAAGTTTGAAGCCGAGCACAAATAAACTGCGGCACTGAAACACCATAGAAAGGAATCTTTAATTATGAGCAGAATTCTCGTTACCGACGGTATGGACAAGACGGCGATGGCCAAGCTGCGCGAGCAGGGCCACGAGGTTGTGGAGCAGTTCTACGAGCCCGATCAGCTGGGCGCCGCGCTGCGCGACTTTGACGTTGTCGTCGTCCGCTCCAAGACCAAGGTCCGCGCCAACCACATTGACGAGGCCAAGGGCAGCAAGCTGAAGCTCATCATCCGCGGCGGCGTCGGCGTCGACAACATCGACGTCAAGTACGCCGAAGAGTGCGGCATCGCCGTCAAGAACACCCCGCGCGCCTCCTCGCAGTCGGTCGCCGAGCTGGCCATGGGCCACATGTTCTCCTGCGCCCGCTTCATTTCGCACGCCGGCTACACCATGCGCAACGACCAGTGGGAAAAGAAGGCCTACGGCAAGGGCATCGAGCTTCAGGGCAAGACCCTCGGCATCGTCGGCTACGGCCGTATCGGCCAGCACCTGGGCGTCATGGCCAAGGCCATCGGCATGAACGTGGTCGCCTTTGACATCTTCCACGTCCCCGGCATCGAAGAGAAGTACGGCATCCCCTATGTCGAAATGGACGAGCTGCTGGCCAAGGCCGACTTCATCAGCGTGCACGCCCCCGCGGTGGACGGCGGCGCCCTGATCAGCGCCGATAACATCGCCAAGATGAAAGACGGCGTCGTCATCATCAACACCAGCCGCGGCACCAACGTCGACGAGGACGCGCTGCTGGCCGCTCTGGAATCGGGCAAGGTCCGCGCCGCCGGCCTGGACGTCTATGCCGAAGAGCCCGCCAAGAACCACGCGCTGTACAGCCACCCGATGGTCTCCTGCACGCCGCACATCGGCGCCGCCACCGTCGAAGCGCAGAAGCGCATCGGCATGGAGATCGTCGACATCGTCGAGAGCCTCAACAAGTAAATCCCGTGAAAATGCGAAGGCGGGGACGAAAGCCCCCGCCTTTCGCCGAATCTAACTGAAATAAGGAGACGGAAAGCCATGGCAATTGTCAGACCTTTCAAAGCGGTGCGCCCGACGCCCGAGCTGGCCCCCAAGGTTACGGCCCACCCCTATGACGTTATGAACTACGAGGAAGCCTGCGAAATGGTCAAGGGCAACCCCTATTCCTACCTGCACGTCGACCGCTCCGAGGTCGACTTGCCCCCCGAAACCGATCATTACAGCCAGGTCGTTTACGAAAAGGCCGCCTCCAACCTGCACCAGATGAAAAAGGACGGCATCCTGATTCAGGAAGAGAAGCCCTGCTTCTACGTCCTGCGCCAGGTCATGAACGGCCGCGCCCAGACCGGCATCGTCGCCTGCGCCTCCATTGACGACTACATGAACAACGTCATCAAAAAGCACGAGCTGACCCGCGCCGAGAAGGAAGAGGACCGCTGCAACCACGTCGACTTCTGCAACGCCAACACCGGCGTTGTGTTCCTCGCCTACCGCGCCCGCCACGGCATCGACGAAATCGTCGCCCGGGCGATGCAGAGCGCCCCGCTGTACGACTTCCCGTTTGAAGGCGTGCAGCAGACCGTGTGGGTCATTTCCTGCCCCGAAGCCATCGCGCAGCTGGAAAAAGAGTTCGGCGACACCGAATCGCTGTACATCGCCGACGGCCACCACCGCAGCGCCAGCGCCGTGCGCATCGGCCGCAAGCGCCGCGCCCAGAACCCCGACTACACCGGCGACGAGGAGTTCAACTACTTCCTGTGCGTGCTCTTCCCCGACGAGCAGCTCTACTGCATGGACTACAACCGCGTCGTGTCCGACTTAAACGGCCTGAGCAAAGACGAGTTCCTCTCAAAGGTTGGCGAGAAGTTTGACGTCAAGAAGCTGGACAAGCCCCTTGGCAACGACAGCCAGGGCAAGACCGACGTGCAGCAGAAGCACACCTTTGGCATGTACCTCGACAAGCAGTGGTACCTGCTGACGGCCAAGCCGGGCAGCTTCAACGCCGACGACGTCGTCGAGCAGCTCGACGTCGCCATTCTGCAAAAGAACCTGCTCAGCCCCGTCCTCGGCATCGGCGATCCGCGCGTTGACAAGCGCATCGACTTTGTCGGCGGCATCCGCGGCCTGAAAGAGCTGGAAAAGCGCGTCGACGGCGGCGCGGCCGTGGCCTTTGCCATGTGCCCGACCAGCATGAGCGACCTGTTCGCCATTGCCGACGCCGGAAAGATCATGCCCCCCAAGAGCACCTGGTTCGAGCCTAAGCTGCTGTCCGGCATCTTTGTACACGAGCTTCGCTAAACTGCCCAAAACGGCACCTTGCAAGGCGGCGGCCCCTGTGGGCTGCCGCCTTTTTACGCCGAAAACCCCGCCCGGCGGCAAAAACCGCCCAAAACGACCCGCAATATTACACTTGTGTTACAAAAACGGCAAAAACCTTGCAAAATCGCCCGGGCTTTGCTATGGTATAGTTGCAGGGTACGTCAAATGCTTGGCCCGGCCGGGGCGGCGCAATGTTACACTTTTGTTACAATGCGCCGAAAGCCCTTGCGCCGCGGCGAAACATTTGCTATGATGCCAATGGACAAATGTCCAAAATACAAAAAACAGGAGGAAACACACCATGAGAACACTCAAAAAAGTGCTCGCACTGACGGTCGTTCTGGCCACGCTGTTCTCGCTGACTGCCTTTGCCGGCTACACCGACGAAGATCAGATCAACGAAAAGCTGGTCGAAGACGTCAACCTGATGGGCGCCCTGAACGTCATGAAGGGCGATACCGAAGGTACCTTCCGTCCCAATGCTACCATTTCCCGCGCCGAGGCCGCTAAGATGATCTACGTCGTCCGCAATGGCGGCGTTGACGACAAGGCCGCCGGCTGGACCAACATGAAGACCTTCTCCGACGTCCCCTCGGGCATCTGGTATGAAGGCTATGTGAACTACTGCGCCAGCCTCGGCATCATCGCCGGTGTCGGCAACGGCAAGTTCAATCCTGACGGCGCTGTGACCGGCGTTGAGCTGGCCAAGATGCTGCTGGTTGTCGCCGGCTACAAGCCCGACGTGCAGGGCTACACCGGCCCCGCCTGGTCGGTTAACGTCATCAACGACGCTCAGCTGGCCGGCCTGTTCGACGACTACGCTGTCGCTTTCTCGGCTTCGGCTCCCCGTCAGTGGGCTGCCAAGCTGTTTGCCAACGCCATCCTGAAGGCTGAAATGGCCGTTTACTTCAACGGCGAGCTGATCAACGGCGTCGGCATCATCGGCACCAAGAATGTCACCGTCGGCCAGAAGTACTTCGGCCTGCAGGTTGACACCGGCGTTCTGGTTGGCAACTACAATGTCAAGCAGGAAGGCGCCTTCAGCGGCAAGTACTCGACCATCGCCGTCAAAAAGGACGACAAGACCAACATGGTCAAGGTCAAATACGACGCTCCCGCCGAGCTGCTTCAGCAGGAAGTCACCTTCGTTGCTGACGCCAAGACCGGCGCTGTGTACAGCGTTTACGCCACCGGCACCTCGAAGGTTTACAACGTCATCTTCAGCGACATCACCTTCAAGGCTGTTGGCTCCAAGAAGGAGAACCTGAGCATCGCTTTCGAGGGCTTTGCCGCCGCCGTGCACAAAGCCAATGCCGATAATGACAGCAAGCTCGACATCAACATCTATCCCAACTTCGATCTGGACAACGCTGCCCAGTTCACCACCAAGAACGTCACCGATCTGGTTGACAGCCTGAAGGAAGACGGCCTGAAGGGCAACGCCGCCCTGCGCGTCGTTGACACCGACGGCGACGGCCTGATTGACGCCGTGTTCGCCACCCTGCCCACCTACGGCATGGTCAAGGAGTTTGACGCTGCCAAGAACACCTTCAAGCTGGTTGACGCCGCCGGCGATCCCATCAGCGAGCACAGCTTCGTCAAGAACGCCGACAAGTTTGCCGCCTACA
>CAKUPI010000086.1 GCA_934675045.1 uncultured Eubacteriales bacterium | reverse complement strand
CCGTCGTCGGCTCGTCGGCGATGAGCAGGTCCGGCTCGCACGCCAGTGCAATGGCGATGACGACGCGCTGCTTCATGCCGCCCGAAAACTGGTGCGGAAAGTCGTTTTTGCGCACCTTGGGAATGCCGACCAGCTCCAGCGTCTCCTCGACGCGGGCCTCAATCTGCTCCTTGCTCTTGTGCTCGCTGTTGTGGTAAATCAGGGCCTCGGCGATCTGCTCGCCGACGCGCAGCACCGGGTTTAGGCTGGTCATGGGGTCCTGAAAGATCATGGAAATGCGCTCGCCGCGGTAAATGTCGCGCATCTCCACCTCGGAAACCTCGAGCAGGTTGACGCCGTCCATCCTGACGGTGCCGTTTTTCACAATGCCCGTTCTCTCCGGCAGCAGCCGCAAAATGGCCAGGGCCGTCGTCGTCTTTCCGGCGCCCGTTTCCCCGACAATGCCGATGGATTCCCCGCGCTCAAGGCCGAAGGAAATCCCGTTGACGGCATGGACCGTCTCCTCGTCGGTTTGGTAAACGACCTCAAGGTCTTGTATTTCCAGCAGTTTTTCGCTCATTTCCGTTTCGTCCTTTCTCTGTTTGATTGGGTGTGGGCTGCCGCGTGCCGCTTAATCTTTCAGACGCGGATCGAGGGCGTCACGCAGGCCGTCGCCCACCAGGTTAAAGGACAGGGCGGTCAAAACAACGCAGATGCCGGGGAAGATCATCAGATAGGGCTGCTCGCGCATGAACTCGCGCGACTCCGACAGCATATAGCCCCACTCGGGCCGGGGCGGCTGCACGCCCATGCCGATGTACGACATGCCCGACGCCTGCAAAATCATACCGGAAATGCTCGAGGTTGTCTGAATGATGATGGTGCCGATGGCGTTGGGCAGAATGTGCTTGTAAATGATGCGCGCGTCGCGGGTGCCGCAGGCGCGGGCCGCTTCCACATAGTCCATTTCGACAACGGTCAGAACGACCGAGCGTATCAGGCGGACAAAGCCCGGTATGCTGGAAATAGTAATGGCGATCAGCAGGTTGGTCATGCTGGCCCCCAGCGCCGCGACAATGGCCAGCGCCAGCAGCGTGCTGGGAATGGAGATCAGCATATCCATGCAGCGCATGATGACATTGTCGACCTGCCCGCCGTAAAAGGCGGCGGCGGCGCCCAGAATGCCGCCGGCGATCAGCGAGCAGAAGGCGGTGACAAAGCCGATGGTCAGCGAAATGCGCGAGCCGTACAGCACGCGCGTAAACACGTCGCGGCCGTAGGCGTCGGTGCCGAACCAGTGCTCGCGGGACGGAGGCTGAAGCCGGATTTTCGCGTTCTGCTCGGTCACCAGGCTTTCCGGAGAGATAAAGTTGGCAAAAATGGCCGCCAGCGCAAAAAGAATCAAAACGACAAGCCCTGCCATAGAGCCTTTGTTCTTTTTCATGCGGCGCCAGGTTTCCTTCATCTTGCTTTTCTTCTTCCCCTTGGCGTTGACGACGTCCCTGTTGGTCAGTTTGCGGGTGCTCACAGTCTCCACCTCCTTATTTCGAGTACTTGGCCTTGATGCGCGGGTCGACAAAGGCGTACAGCAGGTCGACAATCAGCATAATGACGCTGAACATCAAAGCGAGGAACAAAATGGCGGCCAGCACAACCGGCTTGTCACGCTGGCGGATGCCCGTGACAATCAGCGTGCCCAGACCGGGAATGGAGAACACCGATTCGGTGATGACGGCACCGCCCAAAAGCCCGCCGAAGGAGGTGGCCATGATGGTGATGATGGGCAGCAGCGCGTTGCGCAGCGCGTGCTTAAAGACGATGGTGCGCTGCGGAACCCCCTTGGCGCGCGCGGTGCGGATGTAATCCTGGCGGATGGTTTCGAGCATGGTCGAGCGCGTCATGCGCAGCATGCTGCCGGCGTACGGAATGGTCAGCGTTATCATGGGCAGGATGAAGTGCCTCCAGCTTTCGGCGCCGGCCGATGGCAGCATCTTCAGCTTGAGCGAAAAGGCAAAAATGAGCATCATGCCGAGCCAGAAGGGCGGAATGGCCGCCACCAGCATGGCGGTGACGCGCGAAATGGTGTCAACGGCCGAGTACTGCCTGACCGCCGACAAAACGCCGATGGGAATGCCGACGATACAGGCGCCCAGAATGCCGTTGAAGGAGATTTTCAGGCTGTTGGGAAAACGCGCGAAAACGTCGTTAAAGACCGGCTTTGACGTGCGGTACGAGGTGCCGAAGTCCAGCCGGGTAACGGCGTTTTTCAGATAATTGAAAAACTGAACAAGGAACGGATCGTAGTACCCAAGCTCTTCATTTTTCTGGTCGACGGCCTCCTGCGAGGCGTTTTCGCCCAGAATAATGCGGCCGGGGTCGCCGGGCATCATGTGCATGATGGTGAAAATAACCAGTATGACGCCGAGCAGAACCGGTATGAGAAGCAGCAGCCTCTTCAGTATATATTTGATCATTCGGTTTCTTCTCCTTTGCCAAATATCCTGCGCCGAATATCCCTAAAAGCGCCGGGGCCGACCCGCAAGGTCGGCCCCGGAGAATAACGGCGGACATATTACTCACCGTGCCCTGTCAAATGCATTGCAGGCTGTTGCGAAATGCCGCTGGCTTATTTCCAGCTCATCTCGTAGATATAGTAAGGGTGTCCGGAGTTAAAGTGCGGGGTAGCGTTGAGATCTTTGGCCCAGACCCACGGAATCTGCTTGTTGAAAATGGGGATGTTGGGGCAGTCTTCCTGAATGAGCTTGATGGCCTGGTCGTACAACTCGAGGCGCCTGTCGCTGCTCTGCTCGGCGGCCGCCTCTTCAAACAGGGCGGTGACCTTGGGGTTTTCGTAGTTTGCCATGTTGTTGCCGGTGTAGTGCGCGGAATTGTAGGCAAAGTCCGAGGTAAAGCCGTTGCCCATGGTGCACAGGATGTAGTCGTGCGCGGTGGCGTCCGCCACGGCCGTTTCCGATGCCTGAAGTTCGATCTTGACGCCCAGCTGCGACAGGCTCTGCTGGAACACCTGCGCGTATTTTTCGTGATAGGTGCCGCCCATGATGGTCATGATTCCCAAATCCAGCCCGTCGGGGTACCCCGCCGCGGCCAGCTCCTCTTTGGCCTTGTCCATGTCGTACGGGTAGGCGTCGACAAAGTTTTCCTTGGTGACGCCGAAGGTCGAGGTGTTGGCCATCAGATAGGTGGGCGAGGCCAGCCCCTCATAGGCGATTTCGATCATGGTTTCGCGGTCGGTGGCGTGCGCCAGCGCCCGACGGAGGTGCACGTTGTCCAGCGGCGCCGACTTGTTGTTCATCAGGATGTTGGCGGTGTGGTAGGTCGCGGCCAGCTTGGTGTTGTATTTGCCCGACGCTTCGAGCGGCGCAAAGGCCGAGACGTTGTAGCAGAACATGTAATCCAGCTCGCCCGACTCAAAGGCGACAACGGCGGTGGTGCCCTCGGTGATGACCTTGAACTTTGCGTCCTTGATGCTGGCGGCGCCCTTCCAGTAATCGTCAAAGCGGGTCATTTTGCACTCGGTGTTCATGTCGAAGCTCACCAGCTGATACGGGCCGGTGCCGCAGGCCTGCTCCAGCAGCGATCCCTTTTCCTCGGTGAACTTCTCACTGACGATCGGAATGTTCTCCGTGTAGGAAAGGAAGGGGGCAAAGGCGTTTTTCAGCGTCACGTCGACCGTGTAATCGCCGGTCGCCTCCACCTTTGCAATGGGCGCGTAATAGGTCTCAAGCTCGGGGAAACCCATGGCGCGATTGTAGGAATAGGCGACGTCCGACGCCTTCAGCTCCTCGCCGCTGTGGAACTTGACGCCCTCGTTCAGCGTAAAGGTGTAGACAAGGCCGTCGCCGCTGACCGACCACTCCCTGGCCAGCGACGGGGTAACCTCGCCCGAGTCGTTGACATAGGTCAGCGCCTCGTACATCTGGTTGGTCAAATACATGTTGACGTAGGCCGTCGACCCGGTTCCGTGCGGGTCCAGCGAGGCCCACGGGCTTTCGCAGTAAATGACGACGTCGTCGCGCTTTGCCCCGGAAGAGCCGCCGCCGTTGCCGTCGCTGTCATTGTTGCAGCCCGCGGCAAATACCGAAGCGATTAAAAGCATCGCCAACAGCAAGGTCAATTTCCTTTTCATTTTTTCCCTTCTTTCTTTTCATGCATAGGCAGTCCTGCCTTTGTCCGACTGTGAATGACTGTGAAAGCTGTACATCCCCAACATATTATGGTATTATTATAGCGCATTTGCACTCTGCCGCGATAATATAAGTTTTCGTTAACGCTATAAATAAATGTGATAACAGCCCCCCGCCCTGCGCCCCGAGGCCGGATTTTGCGCAATTTTGCATTGAAAGCGCGGCCCGGCGATGGTATACTGAAGGGAAGAAAGACTTTTAGGATGGTAAGATGGAAGAATATCTCGAAATCGGAAAAATTATCAATACGCACGGCGTGCGCGGCGAGCTCAAGCTGGAGCCGTGGTGTGAGCCGGACGAGGTTTTCCCCTCGCTTGCGGAGGTGCTCGTCGGCGGCCGGCCGATGCGCGTCAAGGGCTGGCGCCACCACCAGCGCTTTGTGCTGCTGACCCTTGAAGGCGTTTCCGGCATGGACGCCGCCGCCGCGCTCAAAAATCAGGTGGTCAGCGCGCGGCGCGACGCCATCAGGCTGCCCGACGGCCGCTTCTTTTACAGCGACCTGTTCGGCTTCGAGGTGCACGACAACCGGGTCGGCCGGGTCATCGGCCGGCTGGAGGACGTGCGCGAAATGCCGGGCGGCGACCTGTACGTCGTGCGCGGGCCGGGGGGCGAGGTGCTCATTCCCGCCGTCGACGAGTTTGAAGAGGAAATCGACTTTGAGTCGCGCCGTCTGGTGCTGCGCACCATCGAGGGGATGCTGCCCGATGAAAATTGACATTCTCACCCTCTTTCCCGAGGTCGTCGAGGCCGTTTTGGGCAGCAGCATCATCGGACGCGGGCGCGAAAAGGGCCTTTTGACCATCGGCGCGCACAACATCCGCGACTACACAACCGACAGGCACGGCCGCACCGACGACTACCCGTACGGCGGCGGGCGCGGCATGGTCATGCAGTGCGAGCCGCTTTACCGCTGTCTGGAGGCCGTCACCGGCGGCGAGCCGGTGCACACCGTCATGATGAGCGCGCAGGGCGCCCCCTTTGATCAGCAGAAGGCGCGCGAGCTGCTGGCGCGCGGCCGGTTTGTCATCATCTGCGGGCATTACGAGGGCATCGACCGCCGCTTTATCGATCGCTGCGTCGACGAGGAGATCTCCCTGGGCGACTTTGTGCTGACGGGCGGCGAAATCGCCGCCATGGCCGTGGCCGACGCCGTATGCCGGATGGTGCCCGGCGTTTTGGCCGAGGACGTCTGCTTTACCGAGGAAAGCCACTATGCCGGGCTGCTGGAATACCCGCAGTACACCCGGCCGGAGGAATGGCGCGGCGCGCGCGTGCCCGACGTCCTGCTTTCCGGCCACCACCTGAACATCGAAAAATGGCGCCGGCGGCAGTCGCTGCTGCTGACGCGCGATCGCCGTCCCGACATGTTTGAAAAACTAAGCCTCACCCGCGAGGATGAGAAGCTCCTCAAGGAGGATTGACCATGTTAAACCACGTCGGAACCCGCATTCTGGAGACCCCCCACCTTGTTCTTCGGCAGTTCGAGGCCAAAGACGCCGCGGCCATGTTTGCCTGGACCGGCGACGGTCAGGTCACCCGCTTTTTGCGCTTTGCCGCGCACACAAGCGTCGAGGACGCGCGCGCCGTGCTGCGGCAGTGGTGCGAAAGCTACCGCGATCCCGCCTTTTACCAGTGGGCCATCACCGAAAAAGAGACGTCGCGCGCCGTCGGCTCCATCGGGCTTTTCACCCTCAACGCGCACGACCGCAGCGGCGAGGTCGGCTTTTGCCTGCTGCGCGAGTGCTGGGGGCGCGGCTACATGAGCGAGGCGCTGGCCGCCGTTTTGGATTTCGGCTTTCACACCGTCGGCCTTAACCGCATCGAGGGCGTGCACTCCGAGTTCAACCCCGCCCCGGGCGCCGTCATGCGCCGCTGCGGCATGCAGTACGAGGGCATGTCGCGCCAGCTTTACTACTGCTCCGAGGGCTTTCAGGACTGCCACCGCTACGCCCGGCTCAAGTCGGACCGCTGAGCGCCCCGCTTCCCCGGCAGCAAAAAGGACGCTCCCCCGTGGGGAACGTCCCTTTCCGTCTGCGCCGCCCGCCCCTTCCCGGGAGCGGGCGTTTTTTTGCCATGCTCTTTTCGGCAGCGGCGCGGGCCGGCCGGTATGCCCTGCCCGAAAAGAAGAAACGGCGCCGCCGCAAGGCAGGCCCTGCCGACGGCTCGGAAGCGGGCGGCCCGTTCCGCCCGAAAAGAGAAAACGGCACAGCCCCGATAAGGGGCTGCACCGTATCACCGCCAAAAAATTTTGCGGGCACCGGCCCGGAAAACGGCTGTTTCAGTCGAGAATATCGACCATGACCTTTTGCCCGTCGCGCAGGCCGTAGGCCTTGACAAGGGCGCGAATCTCCTTGGCGATTCTGCCCTGACGGCCAATGACCTTGCCCATGTCCTCGGGCGCCACGCGGAGCTGAAGAGTGACGGTGTCACCGGCCTCTACCGCTTCAATGGCGATGGCGTCTGGGTCCTGCACAAGACTGCGCACGATATAGGCAAGCAGCTCTCTGACACTCTGGTTTTCCATAGATTAGAAAACACCGGCCTTTTTGAGCAGTCCGCGAACGGTGTCGGTCGGCTGCGCGCCGTTTTTCACCCACTGCTGCACGCGCTCGGCGTCCACCTTGATTTCGGCAGGATTGGTCAGGGGGTTGTAAACACCCAGCTCCTCGATAAAGCGTCCGTCACGCGGAGAACGGGAGTCGGCAACAATAATGCGATAAAAAGGAGCCTTCTTGGCGCCCATTCTCTTCAGTCTGATCTTTACCATGCTTTTTTCACCTCCGTATTTTTCTCTATATGCAATGCTTTATTGCCTAAAAGGGGAACTTGAAGCCGCTGCGGCGCATTTTCTTCCCGCCGCCCGAAAGCTGCTTCATCATTTTCTGCGCGGCGTCAAACTGCTTGACCAGCCGGTTGACGTCTTCGATTTTCAGCCCGCAGCCTGCGGCAATCCGCTTTTTGCGGCTGAAGTTCAAAATATCGGGGTTGTCGCGCTCGCGCGGCGTCATGGACAGGATGATGGCCTCGGTGCGCGCCATCTGCCTTTCGTCAAACTGCGCGCCCGCCAGCGCCTTGCCTGCCCCGCCGGGGAGCATGGCGGCGATTTCGCTCATGCCGCCCATGTTTTTCATCTGGCACATCTGGTCGTAAAAATCGGTCAGCGTCAGCTTGCCCTGCCGCATTTTCTTTTCCAGGTCCTGCGCTTTCTTTTCGTCAAAGCTCTCCTGCGCCTTTTCGATGAGCGACATCACGTCGCCCATGCCGAGAATGCGCGAGGCCATGCGGTCCGGATAAAAGGGCTCGATGGCGTCCAGCTTTTCGCCCATGCCGCAGT
>CAKUPI010000085.1 GCA_934675045.1 uncultured Eubacteriales bacterium | reverse complement strand
GTTTTCCAAATCAAAAATACAATCCGCAGTATTATCGGAAATATCTGCGGCAATTGCGGCAATAATGCCGTCCGATTTGTTTTTTGCGGGCAACTGTCTGCACGTGCACGACCTTGCCGATAACGTGACCGAAGAAGGGATGATTGCAGGGCGCGCGGCGGCGCTGTTCACATTGCAAAAGACCGAAAAACGCGACCACGTAGGGGTGTTTTCCGGTCACGGCGTGCGGTACGTGCTTCCGCAAATTGCGGCAAAAGGACAGCCGTTCGATCTCTATTTCCGCGTGGATAAAGTCTATCAAAAGGGCGCGGTGCAGATCAAAGCGGGCGACGCCGTCAAGGTGACGGTGCGCTTCAACGCCGTGACGCTCGTCGAGTCAGAGGCGCAGGAGGCCAACCTCAAGGGCACCATCACCCGGATTGTGCAGGAGAGCACGGGCAGCACCATAGAGGTCAGGCTGGAGGACGGCACAACGGCCGCCTATTCGGTGACGAGCGGCGTCTCCATCACGGCCGGCGGCAAGGCGGTCGCCCTTTCGGCCCTCAGGGTCGGGTACAGGCTGTCCATGCTGGTCAGCGGCGATCGGCTGATTGCCGTTGAAGTCGACAGCACGGCGGCCGCCGCCGACAAAATCACGGGCACCGTGCTCTTTGTCAACACATCGGACAAAACCATTTTGCTGCAGGTGAGCGACAGCTCGATCGTCACGGTCGGCATCAAGGCGGACACCAGGCTGATCACCGTGACGGGGGACACCTTTACCCTGTACAGCCTGGCCGGGGAGGCCGGAAAGGCCGAGATCGAGGCGTACGGGCAGTACGACGGTCTGGAGTTTACGGCAAACGTCGTGCTCAAGAAATAAAAAACGGACGCTCTGCGCGTCCGGCCGAAAGGCTCCGATATACGGGAACAGGCATGACCGGAATCATGCCTGTTCCTTTTTTGCCGTTTTTTCGGGGGGATTGCCCTGCCGGAGCGGCCTTTCGCCTACTGGCGGCGCAGGCGGTCTGCCAGCCCGGAGCTTTCCAGCACGCGGAGCAGCAGGAATCCGCCGATGTAGCAGGCGGCAAGCTGTCCGGCGCCGACCTCCAGAGAAAAGAGGGCGAAGGTGGGCCAAAAGGCGCCGGGCGCCGTGGTGCAGGCCAAAACGGCGCCGACGACGACGGCATTTATCAAAACGGGGGGAAGGGGCGCCAGCCAGCGGTTTTTGCAGCGGGCCGTCACAAGCCCGGCCGAAAGGGTGGCCAGCGAGCCGAAAACAACGTCGAGCGGGTTGATGCCGGCCGGGCTGAGCAGGTTGGCGAGCAGGCACCCGACAAAGAGCCCGCCGGTGGTGTAGGGGGCGACGAAGGGGAGGACGGTCAGCGCTTCGGAAAGCCGGATCTGGATGTTCCCGTAGCTTAGGGGGGCCAGAAGCAGGCTCAGGGCGGCGTAGGCCGCCGCAATGACCGAGCAGGTGGTGAGTTTTTTGATGTTCATGGCTTTGCGCAGGCAGAAAAACAATCTGCCGCACTCCTTTCTGTTTTTTGACCCCGTACCTTTCCCCCTATGACCGGAGGCGGCTGCGGCAGCCTTGGAACGCCTTGCCCGGGCGGCTTTGGAGGGCGCCGCCGGAAAAAGAACGATATTATTATGCGGGCCGGCCGGCGAAATGTCAATCGCGGGCGGGCGAAAGGGCATTTTAAAGCGGCTTTTTGTGAAAATTGGCATAAAAAAGCCGGGCTTTCACCCGGGCGCTTGGCAAAATCGGCCGTGCATGGTATAATTGGGAATATCGGGCGGCGGGGGGGAGACCTCCGGCGAGAGCCGCATTACTTTGACGAAGAGGAAAATCCCCATGAACAAGACTCCACTGAGGCAGCAGTTTTGGAACGTTCCGAACCTGCTCAGCTGTTTCCGCATCATTCTCATCCCGCTGTTCGTCTGGCGCTACTTCACCGCCGCGGCCCGCGAAGAGTTTTACGCGGCCGCCTTTATCATTGCGCTGTCGGGCCTGACCGACCTGCTGGACGGCTGGATTGCGCGGCATTTTCACATGGTGACCGACCTGGGAAAGGTGCTCGACCCCTTTGCGGACAAGCTGACCCAGTGCGCGCTCATTGTCTGCCTCATTACGCGGCACCCCCTGATGAAGGGGCTTGTGGTGCTCTTTCTCATCAAGGAGCTGTCCATGGCCGCGCTCAGCGCCGTGCTGTACAGGCGCGGCAAAAAGCTTGACGGCGCCAAGTGGTTCGGCAAGGTGAGCACGGTGGTCTTTTACGCGGTGTCGCTGGCCCTTGTCATTTTCGGCAAAATGCCGCGCGGCTATGCGGGCGCGTTGATCGGCGTCTGCGCCGCGATGATGCTCATCGCCTTTGCGGGGTATGCGCAGCTGCTCATCCGCATGTACCGCGGGACGGACTGACGGGCGGCGTCGCGGGGCGCAGGCCCCTGTGAAACGCGGGCGGGTCACAGCTTTTGCAGCAGGCCCGCGGCGCAGACGCCGGTCAAAAGCCCGCACGGCACGGCGGAGAGCAGCAGTACGGGCAGGTAATAAAAGACCAGGGCGCCGCCCGTCAGCGCCATGGCGCACCCGATCTGCCCGATGCCGTGGCAGGCGGCGCCGACGACCGACACCCCCAGAACCGACAGCGACCGCCCGGCCAGACGGCGCGCCAGCAGCATGCCGCCCAGCGACAAAAGCGCGCCGCACAGCGACATCAAAAGGGCGGTGACGCTGCCCGACAGCAAAAAGAGCAGCAGCACCCGGCACAGCGTAATGGCGAGAGCCTGCCGCCCGCCCAGCCGGTACAGGGCATACAGCGCCGCCGTATTGGCCAGCCCGAGTTTGACGCCGGGCAGCGGCACAACCGCCCGGAGCGGGAGCGCGCTTTCGACGAGCGAAAGCACCAGCGCCGCCGCCGTCAAAACGGCGCACAGCGTCAACGTGTGAGTCCGGCTTTTCATTGCACCACCGCGTCCAATCCGTCCCGGCCCTCGATGGTGAGGGTCATTTTGTTTTCCAGGCAGACGGCCGTCTGTCCGGGCCGGGTCAAAAGGCCGGTCTGCACACACGTCTGGCGCGGGCAGGTGGCGCTTTGCACCCGCACGCCGCTTCGGTCGGCCACAATGACGTTTCGGCAGGGGCCGTCAACGGTCACGGTCACCGGCTTTTGCAGGCCGTCCAGCACAATGCGGGCGACCTCGGCGCCGTTTTGCCGCACGACGGCGACCCGGGTTTCGGCGCCCGCGCGCGTCAGCCCGAGCGCAAAGACAAAGGCCGCCAGCAGCAGCACGGCGGCGCACACGGCAATGTCGCCTTTTTTCATCAATCGCTTCACAGTTCCCCCACAATGGCCAGCGCGCGCACCGGCGCGCCGTCGGCCTGCGGCAGCTTGAGCGGTGCGCCCACAAAGGTAAAGGGACGATAGAGCAGCTGCTCGAGCCGCGTCAGGTTTTCAAAAATCAGAATACCGGCGCGCAAAAGAAGCCGGTGGTTGTCCAGCGCCGCGCAGTCCGGGGCGTCGACGGAGAGGGTGTCAACGCCCACGCCCTTGACGCCGCGATCGGCCAGCTGCCGCAAAAGGCGCGCGGAGGGCGCCGGCCAGTCCGTCCGGTATTCCGGGCGCCCCCACAGCGCGCTGTGCCCGGTGTAAAAAAAGACAAACTGCGCCCGCCGGGCGTCGGGGCTGTCCAGCGCCGCCAAAAGCGGCGCCTCGCCGAGACGGCCGTCCAGCACGAGCGCCGGGCCGACAAAGGCGGAGAGGGGATAGGCGTCCAGCGCGGCGCCGCCGGGCAGCAGATGGGCCGGCGCATCGACGTGGGTGCCGGTGTGTGTGCTCATGCGCAGTTCGAGCTGGCGAAAGCCCTGACGCTCCAGCGAGGCCAGCGGCGTCAGGCGGGGCTGCGCGTCGCCCGGATAAACCGGCATGCCGCCGGAAACGGTGTGTGTCAGGTCGATGATGTTCACGCGAAAGCCCCCCTATACGGAAAAAAGAGCGCGGCGGGAGAATCTCCCGCCGCACGCCGGTTTTTACAGGAACATGTCAGCCAGATTGGCCTTGGGATCGAGGACCGGCTCGATGAGACGGGTCTTGCAGGTCATGAGGGTGGTGACGCCGGGGCCGTGGCCGGCCAGAATGCAGTCGCTGTGGATGATGACGCCGATGGTGATGGCGCCGGTGCGGTAGGTGCGGCCGTAGCGGGTGTCGGCGTCCATCAGCGCGACGATATCGCCGAAGCGCAGCTCGTTCAGCCCGTACTTCTCGGTCAGCTTGTGGTCGTGCAGGGTGATGTCATAGTCGCCGAACTGCGAGGTGGTGGCGCCCAGACCCGAGCCCATGATGGCGGCGGGCACGATTTTGGCGACGCCGACGCGCAGCTTTTTGCCGGCCTCTTCAATGTTCATCTTTTCCAGCAGCTCGGGGCTCATGCTGCGCAGCTTGATGTCGGGGTAATCGAGCAGCTGCATGCCCTGGCCGCAGGAGCGGACGTCGATTTTGTCGCCGATGGTCATTTTCTCCATCGTCTCGTCGTCAAAGTAGCAGATGAGGTGCTCGCAGCCGCCGTGCTTGCCGGTGACAAAGCCGCGGGCGCCCTTGGCGTCGCCGGAGCGGACAATGGCGGTGTTGCCGATGCAGGACAGGCTGGAGTAGGCAGCGTTAAAGGCTTCGTCGCTGTTGCGGGTCGTCACGCCCGGCTCAAGGTGGTCGGCGGCCCAGCCGCAGCAGCAGTCGCCGATTTTCGCGTTATAAGTAATTCCTCCGGTGGCGGGCAGAATGACCGGCTCACCATCGGCGGTGATGCGGAAGTTCTGGCTGGAGCGCGAATGACGCACTTCGCCCTGCACCAGCAGAATGGGAAGAGCTTCTTTGTTGATTCTGAGCATAACTGTTTCCTCCGTTTTCCTTGTGATTTTCCTCTTCGGAATGGATTCTACCTCAGCTTTTAGTGTATCACAACGCGGGGGATTTGACCAGTATCGGAAAAAATAAGTTTTTCGGAAAAATGTATTGACATTTCCGCCGTCTGTTGCTATAATATATTTCGTCGCTGTGAGGACTCTTAGCTCAGCTGGCTAGAGCATCCGCTTGACGTGCGGAGGGTCAGGGGTTCAAGTCCCTTAGAGTCCACCAGTTTAAAACATCCGTTTTTTAAACGGATGTTTTTTCTTTGCCCGGATTTTGCCCCGAATGATACGGCAAAGCCTTGCCTGCGCTTTCAGCAAACAGCCGGTCTGACAGTGTCAGACCGGCTGTTTTGCCGTTTTGCATCAGTCCTGATAAACGACTTTTCCTTCGATGATGGTATACAGCGGGCGGGCGGAGGTTTCCAGCGCGGGCACGCCGCTCCACAGCACAATGTCGGCGTCCTTGCCCGGCTTGAGCGAGCCGAGACGCTCGTCGACGCGCAGTATCTGGGCCGGGTTGATGGTAATCATGCGCAGCGCGCGCATGTGCGGAATGCCGTAGCGCACGGCGTCGCCGGCCGAAATGAGCAGCACCTGCGGGCCGCAGATGGGGCCGTCGGTGATGATGCTGACGCTCAGGCCGCGCTCGTCCAGCTCCTTCAGATAGGCGACGTCACCGCCCGTCAGCTCGCCGTAGCCCTCGGCAATGCCGATGGGCCCGAAGTTAACTGCGCCGCCGCCCTCGACCAGCTCGTCGGCGTACTGGTTGCAGGCCCAGCCGTGCTCTATGGTGTAATCGCAGCCGAACTCGCGCGCAATGTCGATGACGGTCAGCATGTCAAACTGCTCACTGTGCACCTTCAGGGGAATCTCGCGGCGCAGCACCGGCAAAAGCGCCTCGCACTTGGCGTCATACGGCGGCAGCTTTTCCTTGTCGCCCGCGGCCTCCTGCTGCTTTTGCATATAGTCTCTGGCCTTGCGCAGCGACTCGCGGAAGATGCTGGCCACGCCCATGCGGGTCTGCGGCGCCTGGCCGCGCTTGCCGTAGCCCTTGGGGTTGCCGCCCATGGCGCATTTCATGACGGCGGGGTGCAGCACGGTCAGCTTCTGAATGGTGTTCTGGCCCGCCGTTTTGGCGACAAAGCCGGTGCCGCAGATGACGTTGGCCGAGCCGGGAATGAAGCAGGCCGACGTGATGCCACAGGTGTGAAGCTGCCGGAAATCCTCCGAGCCGATGTCGATGCCGTGCATGGCGTCCATGTGGGGGGTGACCGGATCGCTGGACTCGTTTAAGTCGGAGCTGGGCTGGACAAAGCCGCCCGCGTGGGTGTGCGCGTCGATAAGGCCGGGCGTGGCCGTCATTCCGCAGGCGTTGATGACCTCCGCCCCCTCGGCCCGAAGCCCGCAGCCGATCTCGACGATTTTGCCGTTATCGCACAGGATGTCGGCCTTTTCCAGCACCTCATCGTTTTCCATGGTGTACACGGTGGCGTTTTTAATGAGCAGCATGGTTATTTTCCCTCCCTCACGTAAAACGGCCGTCCGGCGACGATCGTTTGGTCGATAAAGTTGTCAAAGCGCTCGGCAGGATTGCCGCGGCAAATGATGAAGTCCGCCTGCTTGCCGGCTTCCAGCGAGCCGACCAGGTGGTCGACGCCCAGCGCCTGCGCCGGCTGAACGGTCATCATGTCCATGATTTCGGTGCCCGTGGCCCCGGCGGCGCTCATCTGCGCGGCCGTCCACCACACCTGCTCGTAAGCGGGCGGATACCCCTCGTCGCCCGAGCAGAAAAGCGACAGCTTAAGGCCCTTGCGGTAAAGCTCAACAAATACCTTGTGGTCGATTTCGCCGCGGATGCCCGCCAGCATAAAGCTGCTGTCGCCCAGCATGACGTGCCAGCCCTGGGCTATGATTTCGTCGGCCACGCTCGCTATGCCGTATGCGCCGGTCAGCACCAGCCGCAGGTTGTACTTTTTGCCCAGCTGCACGACGCTTTCCGCTTCCAGCCGGGTTCCGACCGACACGGCAAAGGGGATTTCACGCCGCAGCACGCGGCACAGCACCTCTTTGCCCTCGTCGTAATCCTTCTTTTCCTTGTCCATGTATTCCTGCGCGGCGCGGAAGCTTTCATCCAGCATCTGATACATGGCCATGCGGGTCTTCGGCGCGCCCTTGCTTTTGAAGGTCTCCTTGACCGTCTGCGTATAGTTGCCCTTCAGGGCGATGTGCTCGGCCAGAAAGACGTCGGCCGTGCGCGTGCCGTCGGAGTGAACGAGCGCAATCTGCCCGGCCAGCAGCGCGCGCGTGCCGGGGCACAGGCCGTACGAGGTGATGCCGGAGCGGCCGAAGCGCTGCTGCTTGAACTCGCGCATGTCAAAGGCGTGGCGGATGTCCATCTGCGGGCAGATGGGCGTCGCCGCCTCGTTCATGTCCTGTGCGCTTCGTTCGCTGAAGCAGACGGCGCCCACCGCGCAAAGGCCGAGCACCACGCCGGGGTAGACGTCGCGCCCGGCGGCGTCGATGACTTCGGCCCCTTCGGCGCAGAGGCCGGGCCCGATCTTTTGGATGACGGCCCCGTCGCACAGAAGGTCCCAGCCGGCCTCATACCGGCCTTGGCCGAGGTACAGATTTCCGTTTTTGATCAGTAGCAT
>CAKUPI010000084.1 GCA_934675045.1 uncultured Eubacteriales bacterium | reverse complement strand
CAGAAGTTTGTCAACGCGTCGGTCAAGGCCTTCGCGTGGATGAGCGAGCAC
Organism: uncultured Eubacteriales bacterium; assembly: GCA_934675045.1. GTDB lineage: Bacteria > Bacillota > Clostridia > Oscillospirales > Butyricicoccaceae > Ventrousia. Next base: position 7,570 of record CAKUPI010000084.1, on the reverse strand, counting down.
ACGGCCGCCGAGTGGGCCGAGCTGCTTTCCCCGATGTTTGAGGGCATGACCGAAGAAGAGCTGGCCACCAAGCTGGACGTCCTCAAGTCCTCCTTCTCGGAGACGGGCGAGATCATTCCCGAGGGTTACAGCACCATGGAGTCCTTCTGCCTGGATCAGGGCCTGATTTCCAAGTCGATCCCCTATGAGGACATCGTGGCCAGCCAGTTTATGAACACCGCTCTGGGCAAATAACGACAAAATCCGCTGTTGTGGAGGCTTGGCATGGCTTACATAGAGTTTGAAAACATGGAAAAATATTACGGTACGCAGCACGTGCTGAAAAACCTCAGCCTTTCGGTGGAAAAGGGGGAGTTCGTCACCCTGCTCGGGCCGTCCGGCTGCGGAAAAAGCACCCTGCTGCGCTGTCTGGCCGGGCTGGAAACCCTGTCGTCGGGCCGCATTTCCCTCGACGGCGAGGACATCACCCACAAGCCGCCCCGCCTGCGCAATGTGGGGATGGTGTTTCAGCAGTACAGCCTGTTTCCGACCATGAACGTTTTTCAAAACATCGCCTTTGGCCTGCGCATGAAAAAGAAGCCCCGCGAGGAAATCGACCTGCTCGTGGCCGACGCCCTCAGCATGACCGACCTGACCGGCAGCGAAAAGAAGTACCCTTCGCAGCTTTCGGGCGGCGAGCAGCAGCGGGTGGCGCTGTGCCGCTGCATTGTGACCCAGCCCAAGGTGCTGCTGATGGACGAGCCGTTCAGCGCCATTGACGCCAAGCTGCGCAAGGCCTTGCAGACGCGCATCAAGGAGATACACCGCGAGCTGGGGATGACGACCATATTCGTCACCCACGATCAGGACGAGGCCATGACCATGTCGGACACCATTTACCTGATGAACAAAGGGGTGATCGAGCAGTCGGCCTCGCCCCTTGAGCTGTACGCCCACCCCAAAACGGCCTTTGCCGCCGGGTTTATGGGAAACTACAACATTTTAAGCGCAAAGCAGTTTGCGGCGGCGGCCATGCGCGAGCCGGGGCAGCAGAGCGTGTGCATCCGCCCCGAGCTGATTGCCATTTCGGATTCTCCCTTTGCCCGGGCGGAGGGCTGCCTGGTTTTGCAGGGCACCGTTTCCGACCGTATTCCGCAGGGCAACACCGTGCTGTACCGCGTCGCCTGCGGCGGCCAGCAGATTAAGGTCTGCCGGATGTTCGACGGCTCGGCCTTCTTTGAGCCGGGGCAGCAGGTGTTTTTGCAGATGAAGGAAGAGGACATTCTGCGCTATCCCGACGGAGTGCCGGCGTAAGCGCCGGTCAAAAGACGCCCCTTTGCAAATACCGGAGGTCGTAAAACAGTTTCAGTCCCGGCAGTCATGTCTGCCGGGACTTTTCTTGCATAGATTGAAGCCGCATGATGCAACGAATCAGATCGATAAAGCCCGATTTGTTATACTAAGGGCGCACTTCTATGCACCTTTGGGCGTACCGTGCGGGCATCCCTTGCCTCTCCCTACGGGAGAGGTGGCCGAGCGCAGCGAGGACGGAGAGGGCATTCCTTGTAGGCTTTTACTGTGCTTCGGCCAGACTGGTCATTAAAAAAAGGCTGCAAGACCCTCTCAGTCACCTGCGGTGACAGCTCTCCCAAAGGGAGAGCCAAGGGGCTGCTCCCTGTTTCGCAGTATGTTGGCATGAGAAATGGAGCGTATCTGTATCGATACGCTCCGTTAACGGTTTTACGGCCACCCCGCAAAAGGGGCGTCTTTTTTCTCGCGCGGGCGCTTCCCTTTGGCGTAATACTGTGATAGTATAAGGGTATCCGGGCCGAGGGGAGCTTTCGGGCAAAGCTCCGGGTCAGGGGAAAAATAACGGTATGGGAGGAAGAAGCATGTTCGACATTCTCATCAAAAACGGCACCGTCGTTGACGGCACCGGGAAACCGCGATTTACAGCCGATATCGCCGTCAAAGACGGCGTCATCGCCGCCATCGAGCCGAATATCACCGCCGAGGCCCAAGAGGTCATCGACGCGCAGGGCAAGGTGGTCACCCCCGGATTTATCGACCACCACAGTCACTCCGACAGCAGCTTCATTTACGGCACCGACGCGTATAACTACCTCGAGCAGGGCGTCACGACGCAGATCGGCGGCCAGTGCGGCTCGGGCCCCGTGCCCTATTACGACGGGCTGATGGACGATTCCAAGGACACCACCCCGCCGGAAAAATGGCAGAAGATCCGCGACTTCTGCGACGACTTCAAGACCTTTACCGACCATGTCGACACCATGGAGCTTGGCACCAACATGGCCTTTTACGCCGCGCAGGGCAACATTCGCGGCCGCGTGATGGACTTCCGCGACGACAAGCCGACCGAGGAAGAGATGAAGCGGATGGAAGAGCTGATGGCGCAGGCCATGGAATGCGGCTTCCTCGGCTTTACCACCGGCCTTGTCTACGCGCCGTCGGTCTACGCCGGAACCGACGAGCTGGTCAGGCTGGCCCACGTCGCCGCAAAGTACGGCGGCAACTACGCCAGCCACATCCGCGGCGAGGGCAGCAAGGTGGTGCAGTCGGTGGAGGAGGCCATCGAAATCGGCCGCCGCGCCGGCATCCCCGTCATCATCTCGCACCTCAAGGTGCTGGGCAGGCACAACGAGGGCATGAGCAAAGAGGTGATCGAGGTCATCGAAAAGGCCAACGCCGAGGGCGTTTTCGTCCGCGCCGATCAGTACCCCTTCCCGGCCAGCGCCGCGCCGCTGTCGGCGCAGGTTCCGCCCAAATACCTGACCGAGGGCATCGCCGCTCTGGTGGCCAAGCTCGGGGACAAGGCGATGCGCGACAAAATCCGCCACTCCATCTTCCACGAATACGACGAGTTTGAAAGCAGCATGTATCAGGCCGGGAGCGAAAACTGCCTGATTTCGCAGTCGCCGAAGGCCCCCGAATGTGTCGGCAAGACGCTGGCCCAGCTGGCCGAGGAGTGGGGCGGCGACGGCGTCGACGCGCTGTGCGAGGTGCTGATTCGAAACGACGGCCACGCCAGCGGCATTTACTTCTCGCAGAACGAGAGCGACATGCGGCGCATCATCTCCCACCCCTATGTGGTCTGCGGCAGCGACAGCGGCGACTATTCCCAGCATTTCGACCGCGAAAAGGTGGCCGGCGGGCATCCCCGCGGCATCGGCACTTTTACCCGCCGCATCGAGATCCTGCGCGACGGCAACCTGCGCACCATGGAAGAGATCATCCGCAGCATGACCGGCCAGACGGCCGAAATCGCCAAGCTGTCCGGCGTCGGCACGCTTGAGGTCGGAAAGCGCGCCGACATCTGCGTGCTCGACTATGAAAACGTCCGGTGCAACGCCGACTTCATCCACCCGTTCAGAAAGAACGACGGCGTGGACGTGGTTTTGGTCGGCGGCAAGGTCGCCGTTCGCGGCGGCGAGGCCACCGGCGTCAAAAACGGCGTATTCCTGCGCCGCGCATAAGGACCCTTCGGCCGTCGGGGCGGGGAAAAGGACCTCTTTTCTCCGCCCCGAACCTGTGATAGAATAAGGGTATGCAGCCGGGGCGGCCGAGCGCCGCCCGACGGCAAAAACCATCGTTCGGGAGGAAAGAAACATGTTCGACATTCTCATCAAAAACGGCACGGTCGTCGACGGAACGGGCGAAAAGCGCTTTGCCGCCGATATCGCCGTCAAGGACGGCGTCATTGCCGCCATCGAGCCGAATATCACCGCCGAGGCCCAAGAGGTCATCGACGCGCAGGGCAAGGTGGTCACCCCAGGCTTCATCGACTACCACAGCCACTCGGACAGCGCCTTCATTTACGGCACCGACGCGTATAACTTCCTCGAGCAGGGCGTTACCACGCAGATCACCGGCCACTGTGGCTCGGGTCCCGTGCCCTATTACGACGGGCTGCTCGACGATTCCAAGCGCTTCCTCCCGCCCGAGGAGTGGCAGAAGGTCCGCGACTTCTGCGACGACTTCAAGACCTTTTCCGACCATGTCGACACCATGGAGCTTGGCACCAACATGGCCTTTTACGCCGCACAGGGCTGCATCCGCGGCCGTGTGATGGGCTACCGCGACGACAAGCCGACCGATGAGGAAATGAAGCAGATGGAAGAGCTGATGGCGCAGGCCATGGAATGCGGCTTCCTCGGCTTTACCACCGGCCTTGTCTACGCGCCGTCGGTCTACGCCGGAACCGAGGAGCTGGTTAACATCGCCCGCGTCGCCGCGAAGTACGGCGGCAGCTACACAAGCCATATCCGCGGCGAGGGCAACACCGTTGTCAAGTCGGTGGAGGAGGCCATCGAAATCGGCCGCCGCGCCGGAATCCCCGTCATCATCTCGCACCTCAAGGTGCTGGGCAAGGGCAACGAGGGCATGAGCAAAGAGGTGCTCGAGGTCATCGAAAAGGCCAATGCCGAGGGCGTTTTCGTCCGCGCCGACCAGTATCCGTTCATGGCCGGTTCGGCGCCGCTGTCGGCGCAGATTCCGCCCAAGTACCTGACCGAGGGCGTCGCGGCGCTCATGGAAAAGGTGACCGACGCTGCGCTGCGCGACAAGATCCGCCACTCCATCTTCCACGAGTACGACGAGTTTGAAAGCGGCATGTACCAGGCCGGCTACGAGGGCTGCCTCATCGCCGAAGCGGCCATGACGCCCGAGCACGTCGGCAAGACGCTGGCCCAGCTGGCCGAGGAGTGGGGCTGCGACGGTCTGGACGCCGCCTGCCGCCTGCTGCGCGAAAACGGCGGCTTTGTGCAGGGCATCTACTTCTCGCAGAACGAGAGCGACATGAAGCGCATCATCTCCCACCCCTACGTCATGGGCGGCAGCGACTGGAGCGACTATTCCCAGCACTTTGCCCGCGACAAGGTGGCCGGCGGTCACCCCCGCGGCACGGGCACCTTTACCCGCCGCATCGAAATCCTGCGCGACAACAACCTGCGCACCATGGAGGAGATCATTCACAGCGTCACCGGCCTGCCCGCCTCCATCTCCAAGCTGCCGGGCATCGGCGTTTTGAAAACGGGCAACCGCGCCGACATCTGCGTGCTCGACTATGACAACGTCCGCTGCAACGCCGACTTTACCCATCCGTTTAAGAAAAACGACGGCGTCGACGTGGTTTTGGTCGGCGGCAAGGTCGCCGTTCGCGGCGGCGAGGCCACCGGCGTCAAAAACGGCGCCTTCCTGCGCAGAGTCTGAGCGCGCGTTCCCCGTTACAGGCGCTGCGGCGCCGCCGGAGAGGGCCGGAAGGCCCGGCGTTTGCCGAAAAAGTTTCCCCTAAAAAAATCAACAGACCCGGATTGCGCCTGCGGCGCGGTCCGGGTCTGTCTGCATAACGGGAAGATTTCAGTCCTGCGCGGTGATCCATTCCCCGCGGATGCGCCACAGGGCGGCCTGCACGGCGCCGACGCCGGACAAATCCCCCGCGAGGATGCGCTCGTGGTGGAGAAAAAGGCCGTCCCAGCTGTCGAGAATGCGCTGCCGCAGCTCGGGGTAAAAGCGCGAGAGCACGACGTCGCTTTCGCGCAGCCCGCGCAGCTTGAGCTCGCGGGAAAAGGCCTGCGCCTCTTTGGGGTCTTTGCACAGGTACCCGAGCTGCAAAATGCGCGTCCAGTCGTACATGTCAAAAAAGACGGCCTCGCAAACGGGCACGCGCAGCGTCAGCAGGCGGCCGCCGCCCGAGAGGTCGGCGCACTGCCGGTCGGCAAAGGCCCAATAGGGAAGCCCGGCCCCCTCGGGCCGGGGCACCAGCCTTTCGGCCCGGGCGGCAAACCATTGGTAGGCCGTCAGAAAAACCGGGCTGCTTTCGCCGTACTTGCGCTGTACGTAATCGGCGCGGGAAAAGCACTGCCCGTCGCGCCGGATGGCCGCCATGACGGCGTCCGACTGGACGGTGTACAGGGTCACCGCGTCACGCTGACGATCCATTCCGCGCGCACCTCCCAAAGCAGTCCGTATGCCGCGCCGCTGCCCAGGGACACCGAGTCGTCGAACAGGCGGGGCCAGCTTTCCACAATTTCGCGCCGCAGCTGCGGATAAAAGGGCGTCATCAGGGCTTTGGCGTCGCTGATGCCGCAGTCTTCCAGGAACCGGCGGTGCCGGGCGGCGTCGGCGGCGTCAAGGGGGATGTAGGAATAGTTGAGAATGGCGCCCCACTTGGCGATGTTGACGGGGGTGACGGCGCCGGAATCGACGAGCAGCTCCAAAATCACGGCGCCGTCGCTGGGAAGCATGGCGGCGCTGCGCTCAAAGGAAACCCACACGGGCAGCTGCGCGTCCGGTGGGCGGCTTGCCGCGCCGGGGCAGTGGGCGACCAGCCAGTCGTACACCTCGAGCACGAGCGGGGCGTGCTCCTGCAAATCAAGGGAAACATAGTCCTTCCGGGCGGTGTAGCGGCCGGTCTGCTCCAGCTGGCGCAGCACGCTGCCGTGCTGCTTGGTCCAGACGCGGATGGCGCTCATAAAAAAACCCCCTCTCTCTGTCAGTAGTATACCACACAGGGGCGGGGGATAAAAGCCGGTTTTTTTCCGGGGAAAAAGCGCGGGGACCGCCCCGGGCAGGGCGGTTCCCGCCGGAAAGGGCGGTCCCTGCCGGAAAGGGCGATCCCTGCCGGAAAGGGCGGTTTCTGCCGGCCGGGGCTTGTTACTGAAACGGCCGTAGATAGACCCACAGGTCGGTGCTGTAAATGCGCGAAAGGGCGTCAAAGCCCAGCCCGTCATCGCGGTATTCCCGAATGACATCGCCGCGGCGGACATAGCGCGGCGCGGCGATTTCGGTGGGGAAAATATCGTCGTAGGGCACAATGGAGTGAATCACCGGTCTCCCTCCTCCCCGCGGGGCGCGCGGGCGTCCCGAATCATGGCGTGCAGACAGGAGAGCGCTTCGTGCAGACTGCCCAGCGCGTCACAGAGACCAAGCTCGACGGCGTCTTTGCCGTATACGACGCTGCCGACGTCGCATGTCAGCTCGCCCGTCCGCAGCATAAGCTCGCGCAGGACGCCGGGCCTGATTCTGGAGTTGGCGCAGACAAAGTGGACAATCCTTTCCTGAACCTTTTCAAAATACGTCATGGTCTGCGGCACGCCGAGGACGGTGCCGTTTAGGCGGACCGGGTGGATGGTCATGGAGGCCGTCGGCGCGATAAAGCACTTTTTGGCCGAAACGGCCAGCGGCACGCCGATGGAATGTCCCCCGCCGAGCACCAGCGAAACGGTCGGCTTTTTCATGCCGGCGATCAGCTCGGCGATGGCGAGGCCGGCCTCCACGTCACCGCCCACCGTGTTGAGAAGGATCAAAAGCCCGTCGATGTCGGGCGCCTCCTCGATGGCGGCCAGCTGCGGCATGACGTGCTCGTACTTGGTCGTTTTGTTCTGCGGCGGAAGGATCTGATGTCCCTCTATCTGTCCGACGACGGTCAGGCAGTGGATGCTGGAGCGCTTTGATTCCATGGTGACCGAAGCGGTTTTTTCGATTTCCCCGATGCGATTCAGGGCCGCGCTCTGGCTGTCGCCGCCGTCCTGCCGGTTGTTCTGCATGAAAACACCCCCGCGCAGTATTGTGC
>CAKUPI010000083.1 GCA_934675045.1 uncultured Eubacteriales bacterium | reverse complement strand
TGTTTTTGCGTTTTATTTATAAAATATGTTTTATAAATACTTAATAAACTCTTAATAATTTTCGGTAAAAAAAAGACGTCCCGATTGAGATTGCCGTTTGGACGATCGACTTTACCGCTATCACTATACCATCTCTATACCGCTCTGTCAATACAACAAAAATGCACAAAAAAGCCCATTTTTTTTGTGCATTGCAAACATTGGCTTCTGTTAAAGCGCCTTTCGAGCTGCACCGAAACCTGAGTATGCACTTTAAAAAGGAGCTTCCCGCCGGGAAACTCCTTTTCTGATTCTATTAACTTTTTATTAAATGTTCAATATCGAAAATTCACATTGCGTCCGCCGACAATTCGATGCCGCCGTCGCGGAAGGCTATCTGCGTGAAGTAATAGTGCGTTCCTGCCAGCAGGCTGTTTGCCGCTTTGCCAATCGAATCCAGCAGGCCGGCCGGCAGCTCCCCCACCTCGACCTCGGAGCCGTTGAAGGCCACGGTTTCCGGCAGAATCAGCAGGTTTTTTTCTTCTTCTCCCACAGAGCAGGCAAAGGTTGCGGAAAGCGCAAAGGTCTTGGGCAGCATGCGCAAAAGCAGCTGCTGCTTCCTGCTCGTTTCCATGCCGCTGTCTCGCAGATATTCTTCGATCGCCTTGCGTTTTATCTCCGTGTCCACAGTAATGCGCCCCGATTCCTGAATCCGGACGCGGATTTTTCCGGCCGGGAAGCCTGCCGGCAGGTATTGGCGGAGCATCTTGGAAAAATACGCTTCGGTAATGACCATTCGCTGTGTCTCCGGCCTGCTTTCGGCCTGCTCCAAAGCTCTCTGCCGCTGCGGAAGGTGCGGCTCCGCGCCCCCGCCAACCGGCGCCGGTCTTCCGGTCAGCATACAAAAAATCAGTACCGCGCAGCCCGCCATGCAAAAAACGCTGACAAGACGAACGGCGCGCTCCTTTGCTTTGTTTTCCATCCGTGCTCCTCCTTTGTCCGTGTTCCTTACAGCATATGTCCAAGCCTGTCAAACTATAACCGCGCGGCGCGCAAAACAAAAAAACACCCTCCGAAGCTCTCAAAGCCCCGGAGGGATGCTTTTACCCGAGCAGCTTTTGCAGCAGGCCGGAAAACATTCTGGGCGATTTCCAAACATAAATCTTCATTTGTTGTCCTCCCGTCAGCACAGGCAGATCAGTACAATCAGCGCGCAGATAATCCAAAAGCACCACCAGACCGGAAGCAGCATGGCAATCAGCACGCCGACCGCCATGGAGGCCATGTACCCGCCGCGCCCCTTTCGTCTGCATTTCATCGGCATCACCCTGTCGTTCTCATCGTATGCCCGGCCGCGGCAAAGGGTGCAAAAAACCGGAGCGTATCGATGTACGCCCCGGTTTTTCTCACTGCCAGTCTTTCATCTGACGCAGCTCTTCATACAGCTTGACATAGCTCTCGTACCGGCTTTGCGCCATTCCGCCGCTTTGCACCAAGGCGCGCACGGCGCAGTCCGGCTCTTTGATGTGGGCGCAGCCGGTAAAGCGGCACTGCCCGAACAGCGGCTCTATTTCCGGAAAGAGATATTGCAGCTCGTCCTTTCGGATGCGCTCCATCTGCCGGACCTCAAACGAGGAAAAGCCCGGCGTGTCCGCAACCAGCCCCCCCTGCGGCAGGGGCAGAAGCTCGACATGGCGCGTGGTGTTTTTTCCCCGCCCGATGCGCTCGCTGATGGCGCCCACCGACAGGCTCTGCCCGGTGACGCGGCTCAGCAGGCTCGACTTCCCTACTCCGGAGTTCCCTGTAAAGCAGGAAACCTTGTCATGCATGAGCGCGGCCAGCGCGTCGCAGCCCTCGCCGGTCAGCGCGCTGGCGCGCAGCACGCAAAAGCCCGCCTGCTCATAAGCGTGGGCCAGCGGCCGGCCGCACACCAAATCGGACTTGTTCAGCACGATTACCGGCCGGATGCCCTGCTGCAATGCGATCACCGTCACCTTGTCAATGAGGTAGGGATCGGTGACCGGCGGCGCTTCGGAGGCCACGATAAAAATCTGGTCCACATTGGCGACCGGCGGGCGAATCAGCGCGTTTCGCCGCGGGTGTATGGCCACAATAAAGCCGTCGCCCTTGGCGCCCCGTTCGATTTCGACGGCGTCGCCGGCCAAAGGAAGCGCGTCGCCAAGGCGCAGGCGTCCGCTCGCCTTGCACTCGACGACCTCTTCCCCGCAAGCCACGTAATAAAACCCGCCGATGCCTTTTAAAATCATCCCGTTCTGCCGCAGCTTATCCATCAGAACTCTTCATTCGCCTCGTAGGTTGTTTCGCCGTTTTGAATAATGCGGATGGTGTGCTTTCCCTCTTCGGCGACCAGCGGCACCAGAATCTCACCGTCCGCGGTCAGGTGCACGGCGTGATACTGTGTCTCCCCGTCCACCTTGACTTCGACCTGCACCTCGTCCTCGGCGGGGATGATGGCAAAGGTAATGGTTTTGCTCACCATGACCGGCTCGGGGTTGCGGCTGATTTGCAGATCGACGGTGGTGTTTTCCTTGACGGTGGACTTTGCGGGAATGGACTGAAAGATAATCGTACCGTCCGGTTTTTTGCTGTCTACCGGGGTGGCGGTGCCGGGCGTCAGCCCCTCGCCGCGCAGCTTTTCCTCGGCCTGTGCCAGCGTCAGCCCGGTGACGTCGGGAACGACAACGTCCTTGAGCTTGGGGCCTTCGCTGACGACCAGCACCACGGTGTCTCCCGCGCTTAAGCTCTCGCCTGCCGCCGGCTGGGTGCGAATGACGCTGTCTTTTTCCGCGTCTGCGTCGTTTTCCGTCTGCACGATGGGCTCCAGCCCCAGACGGCGCAGCGCCACTTCAGCCTGCCGGTACTCCATGCCCACGTAGTTTTCCAGCGTAATGGTCTTTGGCCCGCGGCTGATGTCCACGACAATGGCCTGTCCCTCTTCCAGTGGACGCCCCGCCACCGGGTTCTGCGAGAGTATGCTGCCGGCCGGAACCGAGTCGCTGTACATCGCCTCGCCCTCCTGCACGTCGTAAACGCCCCAGATTTCAGGGTCGGCCTTGATGTCCTCCATCGTGCGGCCGAGCAGGTTGGGCGCCTTCGGACGCTCTGTGCTGCTGCCGCCAAAGGGGTTGATGACCGACAAAATAAAGTAAAGCGCGCCGACGATAAAAACCCCCACCGACACGATGCTGAAAATCAGGGTGGCCTTTACCGAGGATTTGGGCTCTTCCTCCCCCTCCGGTTCCGGCTCTGCGGCGGAATGTGCGCGCCGGTTGTGCTGCGGCTCCCGCATTTCTCCCGGGTTGGCCAGCTTGCGGGTCGCGTCCACCTCCTGCTCGGCATAGGCCGAAGCGCTTTCCTCCGGGGGGATTTCCACCTTGAAGGTCGGGTCGTTTTTAAAGCTTTCCAGGTCGGCGTACATCTGCGCCGCCGAGGCGTAACGCCTGGCAAGGGACGGATTCATCGCCTTCATGGTAATGGCCTCCAGCGCGGGCGGAATGTCGGCCACAAAGTCGGAGGGCGGCAGCGCAATGGAGTTGATGTGCTGCACGGCTACCGAAATGGCGCTCTCGCCCTCGAAGGGAAGGCGGCCGGTCAGCATTTCGTACATCACGACGCCGAAGGAGTAGAGATCGGCGCGGTTGTCGATATGGCTGCCGCGCGCCTGCTCGGGCGAAACGTAATGCACCGACCCGATGGCCTCGCTGATGTTATCGGTTTTTTGCTGCGCCATGTGGCGCGCAATGCCGAAGTCGGCGACCTTCAGCGTTCCGTCGCGCAGCAGCATGATGTTCTGCGGCTTGATGTCCCGGTGGATAATGCCGCGCGAATGCGCGTGGTCCAGCGCCTTGGCGATCTGCATGGCGAAAAAGGTGACCTCCTGCCACGACAGCGGGCCGCGGCGGGCCAGATATTCCTTGAGGGTGATGCCCTCGATCAGCTCCATCACAATGTAATCAATGCTGCCGCTTCGCGAAACGTCGTAAACCGCGACAATGTTGGGGTGCGACAGCATGGCAACCGACTGCGACTCGTCGTGGAAGCGCTGGCGGAACTCCTCGTCCTGCGCGAACTCCTCTTTGAGCACTTTAATGGCCACGTAGCGGTTGAGCCGGTGGCATTTTGCCTTGTAAACGACCGCCATGCCCCCCGTACCGATAATTTCCAGGATTTCATAGCGGTTATCCAGCATCTGTCCTATCAGCTTGTCCATAGCTCAGCTCTCCTCAAAACGACACCAGAACGACGGTGATATTGTCATGCCCGCCGCGCGAATTGGCAATGTCAACCAACATCTGGCAGGCCTTCTCCGGCGTATCCGACTGGTACACCTCGTAATACATCTCCGGCTCGCTGACCTCACCGGTCAGGCCGTCGCTGCACAGAAGCACATACTGGCCGGGCCGCGGCTGCAGGGCAAAGGTGTCGCACTGAATGGTTTTGTCGGCGCCGATGGCCCGCGTTATGACGTTGCGGCTGGGATGCCGCTGGGCCTCGAGCGGGGTCAGCTCGCCGCGCGCCAGCATTTCCCCCACGAGAGAATGGTCCCTTGTGATTTGGCGAATCCCCTCGTCGTCGATGAGATACGCCCGGCTGTCGCCCACGTTGCCGATGACGGTGCAGTCCTTCTGCACGACCGCGCAGACCATCGTCGTTCCCATGCCCTCCAGCGCGGCGTCGCTGCGCGACATTTCCCACACCCGTGTGTTGGCGCTCTGCATGGCGGCCCTGACGTCCTCCTCCAGCCGCGAGCACGGAAGCCGCGGGTCAAAATGCGCGGCAAAGGTGTCGGTCGCCAGTCTGCTGGCGACATCGCCCGCCTTGGCGCCCCCCATGCCGTCACAGACGACGAAGTATCCGCTTTGCTGGTCCTGCGACATACAGGTGAGAAAAGAATCCTCGTTGAGTTTACGGGCCATACCGACATGGCTCATGCCCCAGGCTTTCATTTGTCTCCCTCCCTTATAGCTGCCGCCTTTTTCCGGAGCTGCCCGCAGGAAGCGTCGATATCGCCGCCCAGGCTGCGTCTGACCGTGGTGGCGATTCCCTTTTTCAGCAGGGCATTTTGAAAGGCTCTGAGATCGTCGCGGGTGGACGGGTGCAGCGGACTGCCCTCGACGTGGTTGAGCGGAATGAGGTTGACGTGGCACTGCATACCGGCCAGCAGCCGTATCAGCGCCGCCGCGCACTGCGGCGTATCGTTGACCTTGTGGATCATGGCGTATTCAAAGGATATCCGCCGCCCGGTCTGTTCAAAATACCGGCGGCAGGCCGGAATCAGCTTTTCCAGCGGATAGCTTTTGTTCACCGGCATCAGCTTGTCGCGGATGGCATTGGTCGGCGCGTGCAGCGAAACGGACAGGGTCAGCTGCAGTTTCAGCTTGCAAAGCTCGTCGATTTTCGGCACCAGCCCGCAGGTGGAAAGCGAGATGTGCCGCATTCCGATGTTGAGCCCCTGCGGGTGGCTGACAATGCGCAGAAAGGTCAGGACGTTGTCGTAGTTGTCCAGCGGCTCGCCCGTCCCCATCAGGACGATGTTCGAGACGCGGACGCCCCGGTCCTTTTGCGCCCACAGCACCTGATCGTAAATCTCGGCCGGGGTCAGGTTGCGCGTCTCCCCCTTTTCGAAGGACGCGCAAAACACGCAGCCCATTTTGCAACCGGCCTGCGTCGACAGGCAGATGCTGTATCCGTGCTCGTACTTCATCAGCACGGTCTCAATGCAGTTTCCGTCCTCCAGCTTGAACAGGTACTTGACCGTCTCGTCGCGTCTGGACTCCTGCCGCATCAGGATTTCCGGCCTTGTGATGAAGCAGCGCTCCGACAGCTGCTCGCGCAGCGCCTTGGAGATATTGGTCATCTCATCAAAAGAGGTAACCCCCAGACTGAGCCAGCGAAAAATCTGACCCGCCCGATAGGCCGGCTGGCCCAGCTCCTCCATCAGAGTGGCCAGCGCCGCCGGATGCATTGACTTGATGCAAACTTTATTGTCCATAGCAGCCTCACATTCTCGTCAGCCTTGCGATGAAAAATCCGTCCGTTCCATCGATATGGGGCCAAAGAGTCTTCATGTCCTCAATCTTCCATCCTGCCGCGTCCCGCACAAACTGCGCAACGACGTCCTCGTTTTCCTGCCGCAGCACGGTGCAGGTCGAATACACCAGCCGCCCGCCGGGCTTTAGGTAGCCGGCCGCCGTGCGCAGTATCGCGCCTTGTACGGCGGGCAGCCCCGCAATCTCCTCCGGCTTTTTAAAGCGGATATCCGGCTTTTTTCGAATAATGCCCATGCCGGAGCACGGCACGTCGCACAGGACAAAATCGGCGCTTTCGCGCAGCTTGTCCACCGGCTTTGAAGCGTCGGCCGCAATGGCCTGTATGATGCCGGCGCCGTACCGGGCGGCGTTCTGCTCAATAAGCTCCGCCTTGTGCGGGTGAATGTCCATCGCCAGAATCCGCCCCTGGTTGCGCATCCGCTGCGCGCACAAAAGGGTTTTTCCGCCCGGCGCGGCGCACATGTCGATGACAAAGCTGCCCGGCACGGGGTCGAGTGCCTGCACGCACAGCTGGCTGGCGGCGTCCTGAATGTAAAAAAGCCCTTCCTGAAAAGCGCACAGCGCGGCCGGATTGCCCATGTTTTCCGCTTCGAGCGCGTTTTCCAGCCCCTCGACGGGCCGGCAGTCGATGTTTTGCTCCGCCAGCAGGGCGCACAGCGCGGTGCTGTCGGTTTTCAGCGTATTGACCCGCAGCGTGGTTTTCGCCGGCCGGTTGTTGGCGCGCAGCAGCGCCTCGGTCCCCTCTTCACCCAGACGTTCGAGCATGGCGCGCACAAACCACGCCGGATGGCTGTACTGCACCGAAAGCCGCCGCTCGGCCGGGCCGTCCGGCTTGGGCAGCCCGCCGCCGTCGCGAAGGGCGATCAGCCTGCGCAAAACGGCGTTGGCGTAGCCTCCCGCGCGGGCGCCGCCGTGCTTTTTGACCAGCTTGACCGTCTCGTTGACGGCCGCGCTGTCCGGAATGCGATCGAGAAACAGCAGCTGAAAGACGCCGAGCCGCAGCGCGTCAAGCACCTGCGGCATGACCTTTTTCAGCGGCATGCTGCTGACCTGCTGCAAGGTAAAGTCAATGAGCGACAAATTTTGCAGTGTTCCGTAAGTAAGAGCCGCCACAAGGGCGGCGTCCTCACTTGAAAGCTCCGCTGACAGTTTTTTCAGCTGCAAATCGGGCCAGGCGCCCGCGCGCCGAAAGGCAATCAGCCCTTGCAGCGCCGCTTCCCGCGCGCCTGCCATCAATCGTTGCGGCGGTTGCCGCCGAAGATCAGCACCAGGCGCAGAAGCTGCGCGATGGAGACGGCCAGCGCGGCCACATAGGTCATGGCGGCGGCCGACAGCGTCTTTTTCGCGCCGGGAAGCTCTTCGGGGGTGAGATACCCGCCCGTTTCCAGCACGCCGATGGCGCGCGCCGAGGCGTTGAACTCGACGGGCAGGGTCACAAGCTGAAAAACGACCGCCAGCATGAAAAACAGAATGCCGGCGACAAAGAGCGATTCGTAATTGAACAGCAGTCCGATAAGCAGCAGCGGCCACGCCAGCGACGATCCGATTTGCGTCACCGGAATGATGGCGTTGCGCAGGCGAATGG
>CAKUPI010000082.1 GCA_934675045.1 uncultured Eubacteriales bacterium | reverse complement strand
TCCCATGGTAGAGCGTCAGCAGTCGTCCATCGCTATCCACCGCCTTGCTGTCCCGGAAATATTCCCGCTGGGCCTCCGTCAGTTCGCGGCCCTGGCTGTCCTCTTTGAGAGAAAACTTCGTCTTGACTTCCGCCCCGTTCTGGGTTATACTCTCACCCGTAGAGCGAATGCCATCTCCCACCGAGGCCATGTAGCCGTAGGTCTGGAGGTCAGCATCCGCTCTCCGAATGGAGCTGATACCTTCTTTCCGCGAGGCCGAATATGCGCCGTAGGGGTAAAGGAAGGTATTGGCTCTTTTTTCATCCAGGATGATAAGCTCTTTTCCGGCTTTGATTTGATTTTGCAGCCACGGGCCGGGGTTGTCCAGACCGTACACGCTGCGGATGGCATTTACCTTGCCCGTATCCATTTGCACGCCGGACTGAATGCCTACCAGAAGGGGCTTTCCGTCGCCGTCGATATCGCCGGTCATAATGCCAATGCGGTCTCCTTGGCGGAAGGAAAACAGCGCAGTCTCCAGGCTGCTGTGCAGGTTTTTCCATACTCTGCGCGGCACATTGTGTTTCCCCTTGGAGGACTTGCGGAAGTCCGAAACCGTAAAGGCCAGGGGCAGCGCGTCAAGCCCGGCGATGTTCAGCGTGTCCGGGGTCTCCCCGAAGTAGAACGCGTCGCTGCTTGCCATCTTGCCGTCGTAGAACATCTTGAGCTGCTGGGCCAGCGTCATTTGCGAGGTCCGTTTGATAGAGAATTTTGTGCCGCCGTCCGTCTGGGCGGCGTTTTTGTTTGCCGTCTGTTCGCTGGTTGCTTTCAGCGCCTCCTCCCAGAGGCGGGCCGCTTCCTCCAGGGTGTCGATACTCACGCCGTAGGCGTTGGCGGCGGCCTGGTTCTGCGCAGTCTTGTTTCCCTTGAACAGAGACTTGACCTTGCGGATGAAGTCCCGCACGGCGTCCAGCAGCTTCCGGGCCACGCTGCGGTTTTCCTTTGCCAGGGTCTCAAACCTGGCCGGGTCAACCGTCAGCGCCTCGGTGAAGTCGGCGGCGATCTCGTCCATGGCCTGCTCTGTAGAGAGGTTTACGCCCGCCTCTGCATAGAGGCTCTTGTACTGCTCCACGATGGAGGCGGTAGAGCCGTACCGCTCGGTCAGAGCGGACATGGCATAGTCGCGGTACTTCCGGTATTCCTCCGGGGCCCTCTCCTGCATCCGGTGGGTGATCTCGTGCTTTGCCACCACCATGCCGGGGTTCTCGGCGTCGCTGGCGATGTGGATGATGCCGTTGCTGTACCAGCCGTTTGCGCCGCCCTTGCCGGTGGCCTCCGCCATTTGGATTTTCACCCCGGCGGCGCGGGCCAGGCTGTCGTAGAAGCGCACGGTCTCCTTGGGCAGGCTGGCGGAATGTTCGGACTGCACGAAGCCCGCCTCGTCGCCGTACACCGTGGCGCTCTTGACGCCCTGCTGCTCCCGCTGGAGGGAGAGGGCGGCATCGTTCTGCCCGGCGGAGTAGGCCGCGAAGCGCTGGGCCTTTGTCAGGCGGCTGCCGTAGTCGCTGTCCACCTTTACCATGTCGATACCGGAGATGCCTGCCTCGTAGTAGGAGGCAAAGCCCGCGTAGTAGTGGTCAGCCCGCATGCTGCCGTCATAGCTGGCGGATAGGGCCTTGACCCCGTTCTTGCCCAGGCTGGCCGCAGCGTCCTGCATGCGGCGGGTGCCATACGCCCTCTGCGCCGCCTGCTCGCCGGCGGCGGCAGGTACCGAGGTTTCCCCGGTAGTTAATGGGGCTGAATCACTCTCTCCCCGTTCGGATAGAACGCCATTTCGTCCGTCGTAATCCCGTGCAGTTCTGCGTACTGCCACACTCTGTCTTCCATCTCCTGAAGTGAGAGGTTTTCCGTTTCGATTTTCTTCTCGATTGCCAACAGCGCTTTGTGGGGATCCTTCATGTTCATAATCTCGTCCCAGCTCATTTGCTTTGACCTCCTGTGCATAAATCAGCAGGCAGCCGTCGTTTGCCGTACCCACCTTTGTAATTTCGACGCTGGTGCCCGGCAGCAGAATAACCTCCTGCTGCCGCGGAATACCGTAGGTGTCCGCAATGTCCGCGCCGGTTTTCCCGTCAATCACCATGTGGACGGTGTACTGACCGAACTTCGGATAGCCATTGGGCCGTTTGGAAGTGGACGTGAACGCCTTTAGCTTTACAGTGTGCCCCGCGCTGTACTCCTCCAGGAACTCCCGGTATGCGACCTCGCCCTGGAACTCCAGGTTACGGTAGGTGCGTCCGCTGAAGGTTGGAAACTTCTTCAGGGCCGCCATAACTCTGCCAACCACGGCCTTGTCCGCTTCACTCAATTTACCGCTCATCATGCGGTTGTTCATCATGGAGAACGTAGTCTGCGTATATCCTGCCAGAGAACGGCTTTCGTCCGGAGTGATGCCATACTTCTTGTCCGCTTCGGCTCGTGCCTGCTTTATAGCGAGGTGGTCGTAGGCCTCTACACCAGCTTCCTCTCTGTTTTTCGCAAACAGAGGGTTCCCATCTGCATCAAGCTCCGCAAGCTGCCCGGCCAGATCGGACATGCCGGGTTTACTTTGAGTATAACTCGTTTGTCCGCTTTTCGCAAGATGAGCGCCGGCGGCGTCCGCCTGCCCCGCAAGATAAGCCGCCTGTGCCTGCGGCGCGGTGACCCCCGGCAAGTCGTTCAGGCTATCCGCGCCTTCGCCCTTCTTTCCGGCGCTGTATGCCTTCATCATGCCGCCAATATAGCCCTCCGCGTCCTGCCCGGGGCTGTACATGCCGGTCATGGCCGTGGCTCCCGCCTTGTCCATCGTCCTGGCAAAATCCGCCACCGCCCGTACGGCGCAGCCGAACGGGTGGGGGGGGAAAAACACAAAAATTGCGCGCCAAGGTAGACAAAAGAGAGCAGTCCTGCTACAATCAAAGTGGATTTTTGCATGACCGAAGGGGGGAGCCCATGCAATATTACAGCACCCGGGACAAGTCCTGTCTGCTGCCGTCAGCGGCTGCCATTCTGCGCGGCATCGCGCCCGACGGCGGACTTTTTGTGCCGCAGGCGCTGCCGCGCTTTTCGATCGATGAAATCGAAGAAATGGGCAATCTGCCTTATCCCGAGCTGGCGGCGGCGGTGCTGTCGCGCTGGCTGACCGATTACCGCCATGACGAGCTGCTCGGCTTTTGCCGAGAGGTTTATGCGGCCGAACGCTTTGAAAGCGCCGACACCGCGCCGCTGTATATGCTGTCGGAGGACACGGCGATTTTGGAGCTTTTCCACGGCCCGACCTGCGCGTTTAAGGACTTCGCATTGCAGCTGCTGCCGCGTTTGCTGCACGCCGCGGCGCGCAAGTGCGGCGAAGAGAAAACGGTCGCCATTCTGGCGGCGACGTCGGGCGACACCGGCAAGGCGGCCCTGATGGGCTTTGCCGATGTGCCGGGGACCTGTATCGGCGTTTTTTATCCCGAAGGCGGCACGAGCGACATCCAGCGGCTACAAATGGTGACGCAAAAGGGCGAAAACGTCGCCGTCTTTGCCGTGAAGGGCAATTTTGACGACGCGCAGAGCGGCGTCAAAGACATTTTCGGCGACCGCGCGCTGGCGGAAAGGCTGGGCAAGGCGGGAATCCTGCTGTCGTCGGCCAACTCCATCAACTGGGGCCGCCTGGCGCCGCAGACAGCCTATTACTTTTCGGCCTATGCCGGGCTTGTCAAAAGCGGCGCGGTCAAAAGCGGCCAGGCCGTCAACTTCTGCGTGCCGACGGGCAATTTTGGCAACATTCTGGCCGGGTATCTGGCCAAGAAGAGCGGCCTGCCGATTCATAAGCTGATCTGCGCCTCCAACGAGAACAACGTGCTGGCCGATTTCATGGAAACCGGCCTGTACGACAAAAACCGCCCCTTTGTCCGCACGGCCTCGCCCTCGATGGACATTCTGATTTCGTCCAACCTCGAGCGCCTGCTCTTTCTGCTTTCCGGGCGGGACGACGCGCGGTGCCGGGAGTGGATGGCGGCGCTGCGCGAAAGCGGCCGCTACGATGTCGGCGGGGACATGCTGCGCTCGCTGCGCGGCGAAGGGTTTGTCGGCGGCTGGGCCGGCGACGGGCAGGCCGGGGCGGAAATTGCCCGGGTCTTTCGCGAAACGGGGTACCTGTGCGACCCCCATACCGCTGTCGCCGTGCGGGTGCAGCGGCAATACCGCGCGCGCACCGGCGATCAGACGCCCACCGTGATACTGTCCACGGCCTCGCCCTTTAAGTTTGCGCCCGGCATCCTGTCGGCGCTGGGCGAGGAAAAGAGCCAAAACGAGTTCGCCATGCTCCACCGGCTTTCCGCGCTGTCCGGCCTGCCCGTTCCGCCGGCCCTTGCCGACTTGCGGAGCCAGCCGGTGCGCTTTGACGGGGTGTGCGGCAAAAACGACATGCGCGCAGCGGTCTGCGCGTGGCTGGAAAGGGAGTCGAGCAAATGAAAGCTGTGGTATTTCTGGGCGACGGCATGGCCGACCGCCCGGTTGAGGAGCTGGCCGGCATGACTCCGCTGGAAAAGGCGTGTACGCCCCACATGGACGCGCTGGCGCAAAACGGCCTGTTCGGGCTGGCGCGCACCGTGCCCGAGGGAATGCCGCCGGGGAGCGATACGGCCAACCTGTCGGTTTTCGGGTACGACCCCAGAAAATGGTACACCGGGCGCTCGCCGCTGGAAGCGGTCAGCATGGGCATCGAGCTGAGCGAAACCGACGTCGCGTACCGCTGCAATCTGGTCACGCTGTCGCGCGCCGATTCCCTGGAGAACGCCGTGATGGAGGATTACAGCGCCGGTGAGATTTCGACCGAAGAGGCCAGCGAGCTGGTGGACTTTTTGAACGTGCGCTTTCACACGGCGCGCACCCACCTTTTCCCCGGCATCAGCTACCGTCACTGTTTTGTGCATTACGACGCCGAAACGGGCGCCGTGCTGACGCCGCCGCACGATATTTCCAAGCAGCCGGTGCGCGCCTTTTTGCCGCAGGGGCAGTACGCCGGCCTTCTGCGCGCCGTGATGGAGTATTCGTACGAGGTGCTGCGCGACCACCCCGTCAACGTGCGCCGCGCCGCCGAGGGGAAGGCGCCGGCCACCGCCGTCTGGCTGTGGGGCGAGGGGCGCAAGCCGTCGCTGCCGTCTTTTGAAGAGCGGTACGGCCTGCGCGGGTCGGTCATTTCGGCCGTCGATCTGGTGCAGGGCATCGGGCTGTGCGCCGGCCTGCGCACCATAACGGTGCCGGGCGCGACGGGCAATTACCATACCGACTTTGCCGCCAAGGGCCGCGCCGCCATCGAGGCGCTGCAGTCGGGTGACGACTTTGTCTACATTCACGTCGAAGCGCCCGACGAGTGCGGCCACCGCCGCGAAGTCAGCGAAAAGGTGTACTCCATCGAGCAGATGGACCGGAAGATCGTCGGCCCGGTGATGGAGTATCTGAAAAGCTGCGGCGACGATTACGCCGTTTTGCTCATGCCGGACCATGCGACGCCGCTCCGGCTGATGACGCATACGGCCGACCCCGTGCCCTTTGCGCTCTTCCGCAAGGGGGACTGCGGCCTGACGCCCCGGCGTTTTACCGAAAAACAGGCGGCCGAGACGGGCGTTTTCCTGTCCGAGGGGTGGGCGCTGATGGAACGGCTGGTGAAGGGACCGACGCGCAGATGAAGGATTTTTCCCATGAACTCGACAACGCGCTGGCGCTGGCCACCGACCTGTTCGGCAGCGTCATGGAGCGGCTGCTGGGGGAGAAATACGGCCCCCGGTGGTTTGAAGAGGAGCTTCGCCCGCGGATGCTGCGGGGAGAGGGCGAGCGGACGGGCGGCCGTTACAGCGGCTTTGTCCGCGAGCACGGCGAAAACTTTACCCCGGACACGATGGACATCACCATCTGTGCCTCGGTGCTGCTGTACGACGAGAAGTACGCCGGGCTGACGCAGGCCTTTGGCGACAACGGCGTTGACGCGCTGAACGCGCTGCGCAAGGCGCGCAATGACGCCGCCCACGCCGCCGAGCTGAGCCCGCGCGATCGTCTGGCGCTGACCGCCGTGCTCTTCGGGCATACGGCGCTGGCCGCGTCGGCCTTTTCGCTGGCCGACTTCAACCGCGCGCTGGACGGGCGCATCGCCGATTTGGCCTGCCGTTTCGGCGGAGAAGGGCCGGGCGCGTCCGCGCGCCGCGCTGACCCGTTTGAGGGGCAGATGACCCGCGCGGCCGAGCTGGCGGCGCAGAGCCGCCTGTCCGAGGCCATCGGGCTTTGCACCGAGCTGGCCGGGCAGAAGTACGCGCCGGCCATGCTCTTTCTGGCGCGGCTGTACCGAGACGGAACGGTGACGCCCGATTACCCCCGCGCCCTCGGGTGGCTGCGCCGCGCGGAAAAGGCGGGCTGCGTCGAGGCGGGCCCGCTGCGAAAGGCGCTGCGCGAGTTTATCCGGCAGCTGGAAAAGGCGCGCGCGGGCGACGCGGGGGCGCTGTTTTCCGTCGGACGCGCCTTTGAAACGGGGGAGCTGGTGGAAAAAAACCAGCAGAAGGCCTATCAGTACTACGGCCGGGCCATAGAGGCGGGCAGCGCGCTGGCGCAAAGCTACATCGACGCGCGCTTTGCCGAAAAGGATCTGGACGCTGTGCACTTAAAGGCGCAGCTGGGCGACGCCGAGGCCAGAAAACAGCTGGAGCAGGCGGCGGAACGCGGGCGGAAGGGCCGGGGAGGCGGGAGCAGGCGATGAGAATGGCTGTGCGCTATGCATGCGACATGCTTTTGTCGATGCTTCCGGCTCTGCCGATTTACCTGCCGGCCCGTTTTCTCTGGCTGCGCCGCCGGGGCGGGCCGGTTTCGCGCCGGCGCGAGCTTTTGCTGCTGTGCTTTGTGCTGTTCTGCGTCGGGCTGGCCTCGCAGACCGTGCTGCCCGCGCTGTATGCCGACCCAAGCGGCCGCCTGCACGCCGTCACCGTGTTCTCGCAGGGCTGGCAGGGGCGCCGCTGGGGCTTTAATTTTGTGCCCTTCCGCACCATCGGCCAATACTTTACGCGGGGAAACGGCGGGCTTTTCGTCCTCAACATTCTGGGCAATCTGGGCGTTTTTGTGCCCATCGGCCTGCTGATGCCGCTTTTGTGGCCGCGGTGGCGAAAATGGTACAAAATGGCCCTTTGGGGCATGGGGATTTCCTGCACCATCGAGTGCTTGCAGGTGTTCACCCTCCGCTCGGTCGACGTCGACGACGTCATCCTCAACACGCTGGGCGCGCTGGCAGGCTACGGACTCTTTCTGCTGCTGCGGCGCTGCCGCCGATAGACAAAAACCCGGATTTTTGCAAAAATCCGGGTTGTTTTTTTGCGTGGCGGGGCAAAACCGGCCCGCCCGGCGCGGCCCGGCGTATGCCGCCCGGAACGCTCCGGACGGCTGCATTGTGTTTTGGGCGCGGGTTTGCTATAATGAAGCAAATCGATTTGCGGCAAGGAGAACCGGTTATGAAGCTTGGGCAGAAAATCATTGTGATTGGGTGTCCCGGAAGCGGGAAAAGCACATTTTCGAAAAAGCTTCGAGACATTACGGGCCTGCCTTTGTTTCATCTGGATAATATTTGGTGGAAACCAGACAAATCGCATATTTCAAGAG